>CALHRJ010000310.1 GCA_938038395.1 uncultured Deinococcales bacterium
TACTAAAGACACGTCAAAATGGTTCAATTGTTTCTATGGAGCAGGGTGAGGCTTTTACCTATAGCCTTTTCAAACTACAAGACCGCGGTATTTTCTTTATTGATCCTGGCGAAGTTGTATACGTAGGCATGGTGATTGGTGTAGCGAATAAAGCTGGTGACATCAATGTAAATGTCAACAAGAACAAAAAGCTAAGTGCTGTTAGGGTAAAGAGTTCTGACCATACCAATATGTATCTTACCCCTACCAAAAAGTTATCGCTCGAAGAGGCACTTGAGTATATTGAAGATGATGAGCTTTTAGAGCTAACACCTGAGAATATTCGTATTCGCAAGAAAGAGCTTGATCCGACCAAGCGTGCTCGAGAAAGTAAAAAAGCTGCTGCTGTTTAGCGCTTGATACCAAAGCAAAAGCTATAAAATCCATATTGAAGCTTGCAATGAATAATTGCAGGCTTTTTTTATTGAACTATTGTAAACAATATGTAATAGTTCAAACAATACACTTGCGCTATACAGTAAATTAGAAAACCCAACCTGAATAGACTTTCAGCTTTGATCAGGTTAGGTTTATTGAACACAATTAAGCTGTTGGAGAAAATCAAAAAGAGACCAAGATGAGGAACATTTGTGTATGAAAGTATCTATAAAAATTGCACTACTAGTGCTTAGTTTGATTGTTTGGAACAGCTCGAGCCTCACTCTCGCCCAATCTGAATCATCCGAAACTGAATTCCTAACAGGCTTAAGCACGGAACAACCCCTAGAAATGCAAGTCATACAAGTCCAAGCACCAGAAGAACAAACATGGTTTAGTGTTTCATCGAGTGTCCACTACTTCATCCCAAGTTTAGACCTCCATCTCGGTGTTACAGATGCCCTTGGACAAGGCACAGGCTTAAGAGGAACATTTAGTAGCTTATGGTTTGACGGAGGCGGTTTTGTTGCAGTGGGTCTCAATAGTATTACCTCATTAAGCGATCCAACGTCTACTACAAACAATTAATTATGTTGGCTTTGGACCAAGACTACTAACCATTTTTAGTGAATCATATGCTGCAGATGCTTATGAACCTACTTCGTTTACTGAAACCTACTTTGCAATAGGAGGTCTTTGGGGTACCGAATACTATGCACAAAGCAAAATCAGACCTTACACAGAGTTTAATGCTTCAGTACCAATTTTTACTAACTCAGGATTACTCGAAGCATTCGTACCAGTTTTTAGTGTAAGTGCTGGGTTCAACTTTTATTTCTAGTACTTCTTTTCTGACAATTAAGCTCGAGCTGTAACAAGTAAAAATGTAAGGGTTTAAAGCTCGAATATATTGCGAAAGTCTGTAACCATAAGCTTTATACAGTTTAGCTTCCAAAACATAGCTCCTTATTGTCAGTTATTGCTGTACAAAGACAAGTCTGCTAAATCAGCAGACTTTTTTTTATAACTCAGGTTCATGTGTCTCAAGACATATCTATCGATATAAGTTGAACCAAAACCTTATATCTCAAGCTTGATGTAGTCAAACCCCGAAGTCTTCTAAGCTAAGGACAATGATATTACTTAGGAGCGTTTATATGAACTATCTAAAACACATAAGCTTACTATCCCTTTTAAGTTTCGGCTTAGTCGGCTGTCTTAGTCTTGGCACATATGACTACAATCCACCAGAAGCCAAACATATCTATAACTATGCTGGTAACTGGTCTGGCTCTCTCACTGAACAAGCTACCAATCCACGTTCAGCCGAAGTCAGTGTGACAATATTAGCGCACAACTTTAGTGATGCTACAAATACACCTAATAGCGATTGGAATAGCTACAACTATAATTTGAATGGAACTTGGTCATCTATCTTCAGTTCTGAACTAAGTGCTGTTGGAATTTTCCAAGGTTCTGCCGATGCCTATACTACTGATTTCACTGCATATCTTACGTTTGGTGATGATCCGAATTGTTCAATCACTATAAATGCAACGAGACTTGGTAACAGCATTACAGGAACCTATCAACCGAATCAATACGATAACTCAGACTGTGCTTTCTCAGATATTAAAGTAGGTACATTTCAGATTAGTAAACAATAGTTTTAAGTGAAAAGGTGTTGACAATGAGAGAAACCTTGATATCAAGTAATGAACTTAGCCCTATGAACGCAGAATCTAACAGTTATCTAGGTTTTGAACCCCGAGTAATTATTGGAAATTACACTTCTAGATTTGGTATAGGTGCTTTGTGGGGGAGTGAAACTTACATCTCTCAAAAGATGAGCACCTATGTGGAAATAGACGCGTCCTTACTATATTCAGCAGATGTTATTGACCTTCCTCTTATTCCAGTACTTTCCTTTACCTCAGGTATGAATTTCCATTTTTAATCATAGATTTACAAATAGATATACAAAAGGAGTTTTGATATGAACCACATGAAGTTATCAAGCAGTTTTCGTTCTTTAAGTCGCTCTATCAGTCTTAGTTTAATGCTCATAGGCATATTGGGCAGCTCGAGCCTAGCCCAATCCTCAAGCAATTCTCAGTCGAGTCAAACATACTTCGGCGTATCTGCTAGTGCTCACTACATCATTCCAAGTTTAGATTTCCACCTTGGTGTAAAAGACGCACTAGGGGAAAACATTGACTTACGCGGCACAGTCAGTAGTTTCTTAATCGATGGTAGTGGTTTTATAGCAGGTGGTATCAATGGCATTATGAATCTAAATACTGGTAACAATAATGTAAACACCTATGTAGGCTTTGGACCCCGTGCACTAATTCTTGTTGGTGAAACTGGAGGAACTGCACAAAATAACTTAGCACTGGCAGTGGGTGGTCTTTGGGGTACAGAGTTCAATGCACTCGGTTCAACCAGACCCTTTGTAGAACTAAATGGCTCACTGCCATTAACCGTAGGTAATGAAGTGCTACCTGGTTTTTTGCCGATTGTTAGCTTATCGGCAGGTGTAAACTTCCACTTTTAAAGCATTTTCTTCCAAGACAAATACTACCTTTAGATTTTTTCTAAAATCAGAACCGATAGTGATACAAACAGAGGTGCGTAAACAAAATATACGCACCTCTATTAATTTTCAAACTGAACTACAGTTTTTTAGTAAGCCGACGCTTCTAAATCCATGCTCTCCCCTGCTCGCACAGCATTTACAGCTTGCTTGGCAGCAGCATTCATCAAACCAAAGTCTGAGCCAATGGTAATATAGTTATAGCCATTTGCAAGACGCTCACTAGCATATTTTGGATCACCTGTGTGGATTCCAGCTACAATGCCATGCTTCTTTGCAGTTGCAGCAATATGATTAATCGCTTCTAACATTACAGGTTCTTGCCTATCGAGACCTGTGCCATGACCCATAGACTGACCCAAGTCAGATGGCCCAACATATACACCGTCAAGACCTTCAACACTCATAATTGCGTCAATATTTTCAAGAGCTTGAGCAGTTTCAATCATCGCTAATGTCAAGATTTCATCATTAGCATGGTCACCATAGTCGTCGCCACCGTAAAGCTTTGCTCTGGTTGGTCCTGAGCTTCTGTAACCGTGCGTAGCAGGAGGATAACGACATGCACCTACAAAAGCCTCACACTCTTCTTGAGTATTTACCATCGGACAAATTACACCGTATGCACCTGCATCTAGACATTTCATAATGATGCCAGGTTCATTCCAAGGTACCCGCACCATGGGTACAACGTCTGTGGTTCCGATAACTTGTAGCATAGGTAAAGCAGTTGAATAATCGATTAATCCATGTTGAAGATCAAGGGTAAGGCTATCAAAACCTTGATGTGCCATAGCTTCAGCACTCACTGTTGAGGGTATATGCAACCAACCATTGACTACAGGTTCGCTTGCATTAAATTTAGCTTTGAGAAGATTTTTGCGCATTGTTTAAGTCTCCCATAGAGTATTAGATATTTTCTTTTCAAAAATATTTCAAATAAAGAATAGGTCACTTTAAGTTACTGAGAGGCAAAAGTAAAGACTAGCAAAGGCCGCTAGCATTATCATAAAACCAAAAATACTGCTTGGTCCATCAACTGGGGTGTTGTGACTCATTTTATGATCTAGCTGCATGCTATCAACTGTTGGGAACCCATCGCTGAGCGTTGGTGAAAAACCAGGTCCAAGTAATTTCTTAAACCCAAATAGGAATACAACCAGAATAAGTCCTAACCAGTATTTGTTTGATATAGGAAATACAGCATAGAGATAGTACAAAAATAGATTTGCACAAACCGTCAAAATCAATAATTTTACAAGCTTCTTCAAAAAGTTCATTATTTAAAATTCCAATTGCTATAGAATCCCTCATACTCTATCTTTCACCAATTACAAGTAAGATTCTGACAAGAAACTATGTAATTACTTCAATGGTAAAAGCATAGAAACATCAGCATAAGGCTCAGTCATCTAGTAATACTGTCAATGTTTTTTTGCAAATGCCATTCATCTATCTTAACTCAGCTAGACGATTCTACGCTCACAGCTAAACCACCTTTTGGTGCCACTGTATTACCTCTATCGACAATAGGTTTTTGCCAAGCTGGACTAAGTTTCCACTGCTTTAGTAAAGTTATCAAGCTCACTTTCATTAGTGTAGTTGCAACCCCTGCACCTATGCAATACCTTGCACCACTACCAAAAGGCACATAGGCAAATGTTGGTGGCTTATCTTCTTCAGGATGGCCTTTAAGCCAACGTTCAGGCTTAAAGCTTAAGGGCTCTGAAAAATATCGTTCATCTCGGTGGGTTGCATAGATTGAGAAAGCAACTAAACTATCCTTTTCAATGAGATAATTGTCGTAAATAATATCTTCTTTGGCCTCTCGCAAACCTGCTGGTGCTGGTGGATAAAGCCTCAAACTCTCTTTAACAATAGCGTCTAAATAAGGCAACTGTTGTACCGTATCAAAGGACAGGTCATCAATAGTGCCAAGCTCTTCTATTAAGGTCATCATTGTATCTGGATTATCCAGCAGATTGAATACGCACCAAGCCAAACCAGCACTCGTTGTATCAAAGCCTGCGGATACTAAACTAATCGTTTGGTCACGGATTTCAACGTCACTCAACCCATTGCCATCGTCATCACTTGCTTCTAAAAGCATTGCAAGAATGTCATGCTTTAGCTCAGAACTATTTTGTCTAGCTTCAATTTCTTTATAGAGAACATCATCTGCACGTCCTCTAGCTTTTAAGAATTTGTTCCATGGTAGTAAGGGTAAATTGATTTTGAACTGTTGCGCTAAAAAAGGCATGTTCGCAAAGTTCATCATCACTAAAATGTCTTTAAGTAACGTTGGTCGTCTCTCTAAAGTTTCTGCACCTAACAATGCTTCACAAATGATATCGAGCACAACATGGCGCAGTTCAAAATATAGATTATGTTCTTCACCTGATTGCCATGTTTCAAAACACTTGTCCATATGCTTTTCACAAATAGCAACGATGCTGTCTAAACGTTTTTTTTGAAAGGCAGGTTGTACAACTCGCCTTAAACGAATGTGTTGTGGGTCTTCGCTATTGATAAGTGCATTTTTTCCACCAATGGGTCTAAGGAAATCATAACCCATTCGAAATTTATCAGGATGGTCTTTCAAAATAAATTGGTTTGCATCTGCGCCCACTAACCAGTGAAATCTGATGGCACCAAATCCAAAGGCAAAGACATCACCATAGCGCTCATGCATTTCACAAACAGCTAGATTGGTATAGGTCGCTGCTCGTTCCATAACACGCATGTGCTCGAGCCCACTTGGTGCTGGTACTGGCAGAGGTTGCTTTATAGTCTCAGACATCTAACCCTAAACATATCATTAGCAAGCCAACGCCTGACAGGTTATACTAGCCAAAACCCAACCCTGTTAAAGAAAGACTCAAAACATGACTACACTCTCAAATTTCAAAGCAAAACGCATTAGCTCCTTTGGTGAAACAGTATTCGCAACTTATAGCCGTTTAGCAAAAGAGCTAGGTGCTGTAAATCTTGGTCAAGGCTTTCCAGATTTTGACCCACCGCAGTTTGCGCTTGATGCATTGGTAAATGCCGCTAAAGGTTATCAGCAGTATGCACCCCTTTATGGTATGCCTGAACTTTTAGAGGCTGTAAGTTCCAAGATGTCAGGCAGATTGGGGAGGGAGCTCGAGCCAACTCAAAATGTCCTGGTTACTGTTGGTGCAACTGAAGCCCTCTACGCAAGCATTCAGGCTATCGTAGACCCAGGTGATGAAGTCATCCTCTTTGAGCCTTTTTATGATGCTTATCCAGCAGATACCATCATGGCTGGTGGAACACCAAGATTTGTACCCTTGCACCCTCAGGCAGATGGCACATGGCAGGTAGATTTTGATGAGCTCGCACAAGTCTTTAACAACAAAACGAAGGCTATCATCATAAACAATCCACAAAACCCTACGGGTAAAGTCTTTTCAATTGAAGAGCTAGACAAAATTGTTGCCTTGGCAACAACCTATAACGCAATCATTATTAGTGATGAAGTTTACGAACACATAGCCTACGAAGCCCATACATCTATTGCAACACGTCCTGGTGCTTGGGAACGCACAATTACAATATCAAGTGTTGGCAAAACGTTTTCTGTAACAGGCTGGAAAATTGGTTGGGCAATTGCACCAAAAGAAATTATCGATGCCCTTTGCATGGCTCATCAGTGGATCCCTTTTGTAGTAGCATCTCCCCTACAGCAAGCTTCAGCCCAAATGATTATTGAAGCAGAAAACAACGACTACTACAGTGAACTACAAAATATGTATCAAGCAAAGCGTGATTTGTTGTTCAGTGCGTTAGAAAAAACCCCTTTAAAACCACTTAAACCACAAGGTGCGTATTACATTATTGCTGATAGTTCAGAACTAGATTACAAAGATGATGTTGCTCTTTGTTTAGACTTTCCAAAACG
>CALHRJ010000311.1 GCA_938038395.1 uncultured Deinococcales bacterium
ACAGCCTCCTAGACGGAGCTGCCCGAATTAAAGACTTAATTGGCTGGGTCAAAGAAGTCAGCCCAGACAACCCAACAATCGCCATGACCGATCACGGCAATATGCACGGCGCAGTTGAATTTTATAACATAGCAACTAAAATGGGTGTAAAACCTATCATCGGTTTTGAAGCCTACGTAGCAGCAGGGTCACGCTTCGAAAAGAAACGTGCCAGCTCCAAACTAGACGGTGGTTATTTCCACCTAACACTACTTGCTGAAAACTTCAAAGGCTACCAAAACTTATGTAAGTTAAACTCCAGAGGTTGGCTAGAAGGCTTCTACGGTAAACCTCGTGTAGATCACGAATTGCTTAAAGAACACAGCGAAGGCGTGATTGCTATGTCTGGTTGCCTAGGTGCTCAAATTCCTAGAAACTTACTGGATGCAGACTTTGCAGCAGGCGAAGCTATGCTAGATAAATATCTGGATATTTTTGGAGACAACTTCTTTATAGAGCTTCAAAATCATACTCCGAAAAATCCTGACTTGAGTGATCCAAAGCTGGCTGACCTTGTTGAGCAACAAGCTAGGCTAAACCCAATGCTAAAAGAATTAGCAAACAAACGCGGCTTAGCCTTGGTCGCAACCAATGACGGTCACTACGTTAAAAAGGACGACGCTAAAGCACACGAAGCGTTGCTTGCTATTCAAACCAAAACAACGCTGTCTGACCCAAATCGCTTCCGCTTTCCTTGTGATGAGTTTTATGTCAAAACACCTGAGGAAATGGCTGTAGCTTTGCCAGAATCAGAATACCCAAATGCACTTAAAAATACTTATGAAATCGCAGATCGGTGTAATGTTGACCTACCTGTTGGCAACGCTCGTGTTTACCAAATGCCTGAGCTACCTATCCCAAAAGGTCGTACACTTGCAGAGCAGTTGCGTATACAGTCTTACCAAGGTTTAGTAGCCCGCTATGACGTCATAGATGAAGCACTATTTCGTGACTATTTTAGCCATACAGGTAAAACTGCTCCAGATGACTTTGAAGAGTTGCTATACCAACTTTCTAAAGTTGCAGAAACCTGTGGCCGAGAAAAACAAGAAGGTGAAAACTTTGGTACTTACCATTACCCACACTTGGAAAGTTTTAAAGCTAGTGTAAGTAATGAAGAAGCTATCACCATTATTGCGAGGGCTGAATTTGAACTCGGCGTAATCATTGCAATGGGCTTCCCTGACTACTTCCTAATTGTTGCAGATTTCATTATTTGGGCAAAAGAACAGGGAATCGCCGTAGGTCCGGGTCGTGGTTCTGGTGCAGGGTCTATTGTTGCTTACGCACTCTTAATTACTAACATTGATCCATTAGAATTTGACCTGCTTTTTGAGCGCTTCCTAAATCCTGACCGTGTCAGCATGCCTGATTTTGATATTGATTTTTCAGATGTGCGTCGTAACGAAGTAATCGAGTATGTTCGTAAAAAATATGGCGATGAAAAAGTAGCCCACATTGCAACATTCGGAACGATGGCCTCAAAAGCTGCTATCAAAGATGCTGCTCGTGTGCTTGAAGCACCTTATGCAGATGCAGACGCCTTTGCAAAACTTATTCCAGTAGTGTTTGGTCGCTCTACGCCGATTCAACAAGCTATGGATGAAGTCGGCGAATTAAAAACTATGTATCAGCAGCAAGCAAGTGAATTTGTGGATGTTGCTATGAGTCTTGAAGGCCTTACCAGGCACGCATCTATTCACGCAGCAGGTGTGATTATCGCAAGAGAAGACATCACTGAGCTTGCACCTGTGTTTCGTAGTAAAGACGGCCCAATCATTTGTCAGTACGACATGGGTTGTGTTGAAGATCTTGGCTTTATCAAGATGGATTTCCTTGGCTTGCGTACGCTTTCATTCATTGAAGCTGCACTAAAAATTGTTGAAGAAACCCACGGAGTTAAGTTAGACCCAGATAACTTTCCCAAAGAAGATAAAAAGACCTTTGAACTACTTTCTAGAGGCGAAGCAGCAGGCGTCTTCCAGTTTGAAGGCGCAGGTATGATTGATACCCTTAAGCGCTTGAAGCCAAGACGTATTCAAGATTTGATTGCAGTATCTGCCCTCTACCGTCCAGGTCCAATGGAAAATATCCCAACCTATATTCGTAGGCACCATGGACAAGAAAAAGTCGAATATAAAGAGTTCCCAAAAGCCGAGCAAATCCTTACACCAATCCTTGAAGAAACTTATGGCATCCCTGTGTATCAGGAACAGATTATGCAAATTGCGCAAGGCGTTGCTGGTTATACACTAGGCGAAGCAGATATTTTGCGTCGTGCCATGGGTAAGAAAAAAGTTGAAGAGATGGCAAAGCAACGCCTAATCTTTGAAAAGGGCGCTGCTGAAAAGAATATTCCAGCGAAAGAAGCTAACGGCATTTTCGATTTGCTGGAAAAATTTGCAAACTACGGTTTTAACAAAAGCCACTCGGCCGCTTATGGTGCTCTCTCCTACCAAACTGCCTATATCAAAGCCCACTACCCTGTTGAGTTCATAGCTGCGTTACTTACTGTTGAACGTGGCAATTCAGATAAAGTATCAGAATATGTAAATGACGCAACACAGTTGGGCATTCCTGTACTTCCACCAGATATCAATGAATCTAGAGATACCTTTACACCTTTAACTGACTTAGTTCGTTTTGGGCTTTTTGGTATTAAAAATGTTGGTGATATGGCAGTGGAAAGCATCCTGCAAGAGCGCCAAGCTGGAGGAAAATACAAAGACCTACATGACTTCTGTGAACGTGTAAGCGGTAGCGCAGTCAACAAACGTGCTGTTGAGAACTTGATCAAATCAGGTGCTTTTGATGCACTTGGGAAACGTCATGTTTTGTTAGAAAATATGGAAACAGCCATCAAGTGGGGCAATGCTCAAAAGGAACAAAAAGAAGTTGGTCAGATGGGTCTTTTTGGCGCAGATGAAACACGGCCAGTCTTTAAGATTCCTGAAAAAGAGCCGCATCAACTTGATTTGTTACGGATGGAAAAAGAATCTCTAGGGCTCTATATTAGTGACCACCCCATGAACAGCTATGCTGGCTTGGCGGAGGCTGCAAGTTGCCGTGTTGCTGACTTAGATGATTGGTATGAAGAGCATCAATTTGATTACTTAGGTGTAGGTAGAGTTAAAGTAGCACTATCTGGCTTGCTCCAAAACATCGTCAAAAAGCCAACTAAAAAAGGTGACATGATGGCATTCTTTGAAATCAACGATGGTAGTAAAGGTGTTGAAGTCATTGCCTTTAGTCGCATTTATGAAGAGATTGCACTATCTTTGGAAGAAGATGCACCTGCTGTTGTTGTGCTTGAATTAAGCGAAGAAGATGAGTCTTTGCGTTTAGTTGTTGATAAAGTCATCCGCTGGGATAAAGAACGTACACTTCCAGAGATTGCTATGATTGAGTTTGATATTACCCAAGTAAGTGACTATCAACTTTTGGAGCTTCGCTCATTGGTAGATGAATTTAGTGGCATTACACCTTT
>CALHRJ010000312.1 GCA_938038395.1 uncultured Deinococcales bacterium
ACAATTTTTTGTAGAGTCAACGCTATTGAAATTAATGATTAGTATAGGTGACTATTCTACTAAAGTTCAGAATGGTGGAGATCTTCAATCAATTGTTGAAAAAGCGCACTATAACTTAGCTGATAAGGGTATTGATAGCCGTATGATGATGATTGTAGAAAGTGGTATTACCCTTACTGACCAAATGGACAAAGTTGTAGATGACATCATGACGACTGAAGAAGCTTTCCCTAAAAAGTTCGTTTTTGACCCGTCAGCTAAACAACCAGTTGTCTCAAAATACTTTGATCCTAGTAAAAATACTGAAACAGGTAATGAAACAACTACTGCAGTAACTACAGATGTCATGCCACCAGTGCCACCTTCAGGTACAGACTCGAACCCTTTGGGAAAAACAGATAATCCATTAAACCCATTAGCAGGATTTAAAGAAGTATCACCCTTTGTTGGAAGCTTTAATGGTGATGGTTTAGTGTTAACCCTTACAGAAACAGGTGAAGGCTTTGCTGGTGAGCTAAACTTTAATGGTCAAGTATTTCCTGTGGAAGCAACAGGTACAGCACCAAACCTAACAGGTTCTTTTGGATCTGAAGGTGGTCAGTTTCCGTTCACTGCTACCTTGCTTGCAAATACTTTGGATTTTGATAGTCAGGGAAATGTATTTACGCTAGAAAAGCAATAGGTAATTGATATAGGAATAATTGTTCTTGAGGGAGGACATAGGATGGCTCGAGCCTTACTGATAACCACACTCATCTGCGCTAGTGTAGCAGGTGCATGGTACTACCGCAGCAACAGCTTTTCCTGTGGGCGTTTTGACACAAGGTCAAATTGTGTAAATAGTGTTTTTCTAGATACGGAACCTTTAGGTATAGAATCTGCAGAGGTTTTTCATAACAGTTTTGATTTGTCTCCAACTGCTGACCAAGTGGTTGTAGGATTGTCAGGAACAAAGGATGGCTTAGAAAATTATGCAGCAGTTGTCCTTTTTGATAGTCAAACAGGTAAAGCTATTAGGGCTTTACGAGAGTATACATGTTGTGGCTTTTTTGAAATCGCCTTTTCAAAAGATGGTCAGCTTGTGGCTAGCTACGGTAGAGGTGAGTTAGCAGATGGAACACAAGACAATAGCCTGATAGTACAAGACCTTAATGGCGAAATTAAATATGTAGTCTATAGTAGTCAAGAAGATAACCTGATTGATTGTGTGAGTAAACTGGAATTCGGCGATGACGCAAACTTTTTACAATGTGGCTTTTCACTCTATAATTTAGAGGCAGGCACAATTCAACGATTTAGCGAAGATGAACAAGAGATCCTGAATGACCCTAATCTTATTTCTATTTCCCAACAAATTGCACCATTTTCAGCAGGTACTTCAGCAGTTTCAATTCATGGCATAACGACTAATCGAAATAGCGAAAGAAACAATAATACAAATCGCCAGACCATGAAACTCACTTTTCCTGACGAAAGCGTAAGGAGCTATCCACGGTTTTCTGACTTTGATAATGACTATGATGTTATAAGGTTTTCAGCAGATGGGCAGAAAGTATTGGATTTGCACATTCAAGATAGAAGGCGGCAGACTGTTTGGCAAAGGCTTAGACTTACCCCTAGAACACATGCAATTGCTTGGACACTTGATCTTGAAGCAGAGAATGAAAGTAATGATGTAGCCTCCACACCTGTAGTGATGACGAATAGAGCAATAGAGGAAGCTTGGTCAGCAGATGCTGAGCACTTTGCTCTGCTCGGCAATGATTTAAGACTCAGTGTATTTGATGCAAGTAAATAGAGAAAAATAAGCTGTGATACGTAGGTGATACGCTTCCACACTAGACTATAAGAACAACTAGCCAATTACCTTCTAGGGCCTAAGGAAGCTATTTAAAACCATCACGAGCTTAAGAATCAATTCAAACTATGTCAAACTATCCAAAACCACAAAATGCTGATGCGATAAAGCGAGCCGCTATAGTTGCCTATGAAGAAACTTTTGTGACAAAGCAACCACATGGTTTTAGAAAGCTAATAAAACAACTTTCTCGTGCTGAATCTAAACATTTATTTTTTCAACAAAGAGATGACTTTGTTGAATGCTTAAAAAAAACAATCAGTCCTTTTAATGAAGAGACTGTTGGTCTATTAGTAGACATAGTATTTAACTCAAGTTCAGTTAGTAGCTTTAAACAATTGAAACTTAAACCATCTGGTCAGCGCGTAATTAGACCAGAGCATGAACTTAGAGATTTTTTATTAAGCAAAGTTGCAAGTCAAGATGTGCTTTGTATAAGGCATGTGCCAGAGTTATCGGAAGTAAAGCGAGAAGAATTGTGGATGTTTGTCCGTGAACTCTTTGCTTCACCGATGCACGCAGCCATAGCTCGAGCCAACCTAAACCTCTACCTAGTCCAAGAAGGACTAGAAGAAATGACCGAAGACTATACTACCTCTGATTCATACACGCATGACGATGGCTATTCTGACTACTTGCTTTATATCATCACACCTAAGCATGTTCAGTTTGTTCATCAACCTCAAAATGGCATGAGCAGTTATTTAGCATTTAAGCTGTCTTTTGATGATTTTCACCTACTGATTATGGAACTATACCGTAGTCAAAATCCAAACTATAGTTTGAGTCGGGAGGTGAAATACCTGTCTACAAAATTCTGATTATCAATGTATAAGCATCCCAATACTATAGGCTAAAGAAAATGTCTGGAGGAGAACAAGATGGAACCAATCATTTACCCTTATAAAACCAAAGTAGTAAAAACTGTAATAATCAGTATCTTTCTAGCAGCGCTAGCTGCATTTATGGGCTATACCGCAGTGACCAATGAACAAGGACTTATTCTGAATGGCATTATTAAGATGGGTCCAATGGGGGCAACTATCTTCTTTTGGGTTATAACACTCATTATGGTCTTTGGACTTGCTGTAATTGCTTTGGGGTTGATAAAAGGACGTGGGATTCAAAGAAATGTGGTACTAACTGACACAACTATCTCTGCGCCTAAAAGTGCCCTTAACAACAATATCGTGACTATCGCTTACACCGATATTCATGATGTGACTACGCAACGTGTTAGTGGGCAACACTTTGTGAACATACATCATCCAGAAGGGAAGTTGGTTATTTCTGATGCCATGCTTCCAAATAAAAAGGTCTTTGAGGAACTTGTGGAAAGCTTAAGTCAACGGGTTGTAGCGTTTAGAATAGGTGGGCTCGAGCCTACTTAAACATGCTGCCAGTATTAAATAGTATCCTCTCTATAGTTCTTAATACCTTAATTCCATTCGTAATCATCGTCATACTGTCTATTCCGTTTATAGTGCTAGTTAAATATTCGGACTACAGAAGCGAGAAAGAAAGATTAGGTCGGAAGTGGAAAAAGCTGCAAGAAAGAATAGGGAATCG
The DNA here is from genome assembly GCA_938038395.1 of uncultured Deinococcales bacterium. Classification (GTDB taxonomy): domain Bacteria; phylum Deinococcota; class Deinococci; order Deinococcales; family Trueperaceae; genus CALGZD01. The sequence goes on from CALHRJ010000312.1 coordinate 3,428, forward strand.
CGATATCAAAGCGCTCATTCCAGTAATAGCAGAGAAACTACAGATAGAACTTGATACAAGATACCCTTTAACTGATAAGAAAGGTAGACTTCTTAAACATCAACCTTTAGCAAGCAAGGTACTACTTACCCATCTAGAAAAACATATTAATGAGGAGTTAGGTTATCTCCCTCAACCTATAAGACCTGGTTCTTTTATCAGGAGAAGACAGACTTTATAGAATATATATTCATTAGGGTATAGATAAATGGCATTTGCTTTAATAATGTCCACAGTAAAGATAGATAAGTTCACCTCAAGTTGATGTTTTATGCCTTTACCGATAAATACCTAAGCTTTCTAGCTGCGGGAATCTTTTTTGTAAATGCTGAAAGAATAAAAAATAAGGCGAGTCCTTAAATTTAAAAGGACTCGCTTCTTATTGCTATCTTTGGTACTGATTTAGTATTTAAAAGTCTATATTATT
>CALHRJ010000313.1 GCA_938038395.1 uncultured Deinococcales bacterium
TACAGCTTTTGAGCTGCACCTAAACCAGCAAAGGTCCATAGGTAAATACTGTCGTAGTGTTTAGTTCTACAAAACTCTATAGCTTTGTTCAGTAATGTCTGCCCATAGCCTTGTCCACGTAGAGCATCGGATAGTATAAACCAGCGTAAATGAGCACCTTCTTGATTAGCTTGCCTTCCGTCAACAGTGATCGATCCTTCAATCTTTTCATTACTTTGGACTGTTAGAAATAAATCTTGTGTATCATCATACTTTGTCATAAATTCTGACAATTCACTAGCAACCTTAGCTTCAAAAAATGCACCAAAGTTCCAGTTTTTAGCATAGTACAGAGCATGCAATTCAGCTACACGACCAATTGCACCTGCACTATAGCCATCTTGGATTGTAGTTTCATTTTTGGACATACTATTAAATCAGTCTATCTGACCATCTAGTCTTAGCCATGCTTTATGATACTTCTCAACACGACTAAGCGCACCTTCAGTCATTTTAGGTAGTCTACGTACATTCATATTGTCTTTTAAATCTGCAAGCTTAACTTCGGTTGCCAAAGCATTTAAACGAATCTTTTCAATATAGCTTTCGTAATCCACACCTTCTTGATGTGTCAAACAATCAAGTGCATCAATAATATCTTGCGAAAAGCCTTCAGCTTTAAGTTCATCTAGTTCCCAATGGGTATCTTCCACAACATCATGCAAGACTGCACAGATTTGCGCTTCTTCAGATGTAACTGAGAACATTAATTTGAGGGGGTGCAGCACATAGGGAGAGCCACTTTTTTGGGACTGACCTTTGTGGGCAGTTACTGCAATTTCTAAGGCGCGTTGTAAATCAGACATATTTTTTCACCTCATTACCAGTGTATCTGTCAAGGCTAGTCAAAAGTCATTTTGTGAAGCATTGGCAAACAACAAGCTTATACAGATTGTATGCCAAATGAAGTTCTAAAATGATGCTTATGCCTTAAACTTCAGATATGGAATTTAGTCAGGCAGATACAGACCGCATTATCATGATGGCATGGGAAGACCGCACCCCTTTTGAAGCAATTGAACTACAATTTGGACTTAAAGAAAAAGATGTTAAAGCGCTTATGCGTAAGTCTCAAAACCCTAAAAGTTATAAGCGTTGGCGTGAGCGTGTTAATGGTAGGAAGACCAAATTAGCTGGTCTTAGAAGTGATAAGGTCACTCGTTTTAAGTCTACGATTCAAAAGTGGTAATGCTTTCTAGCATCTATTTTTTACTCAGCTAGAATTCTTCATGAGAGCTTTAACTATTGACGTTTATGTAATGTAATTTTGCTACTTTATAACTCTACTACTGTTCCTTTCAAAGAAATGATTAGCCCTATGAGTGTGAAGTATAGATGCCTAAACTAAAACAATTTTTGAATGAAAAATCATCTGATTCATCAACAGATGCAACCGCCATGTTGTGGTTACTTCACATTTCAACAGCTATCGTAATACTCGTACAAGAACTCATAAATCCAGGTCTGATCCCAAATCATTGGGTAGTTACTGCATTGACTTGTACACTAGGGATTATCCCATTTAGCTTTATATTGCCAAGAGTATTTAGAATGCTCACTATAGTTGCAGCGGTCATAGCTTCAGTAGGGATACTCAACGGATTTATAAAGCTATTGTTGATTCAAACAGATCATAGTCCAGAATCACTGTATACGATGTATGTCTTTTTGTTGACAGTCACACCACTATCTTTCTTTACGATTATGACTGCTTTTAATCATAATAAACAAAGACTGATTGTTACATTTACCTACTATATCCTTCTCTTATTGATTTGTGGTTATTTCTTAGTGGGTAACGGACCACTGCATACTGATAGTTTTTTACGAATAACCCTTTCAATATTTATAAGCAGTTTGACAGCACTCATCATTATTTTCTTTGGTTCTTTATTCATTATACAACGTAAGAATGAATCAAGGCTTCGTGCAATTCGCAAACAAAGTTTTAAAGATACAGTTACTCAGTTAGCCAATAGAACAGCATTTCATCAACGGTTAAATGAAGTTTACGATGACTCAACCAAAGATAACAACACAACACCTTTCGGACTAATGTTGATTGATATAGATAGCTTTAAAGCCATTAATGATTACTACGGAAGCACCATAGGCGACCAGTGTTTAAAGATTATTGCTGCACGAATCAGTGCGTTAATAGCTGATGCTCAAAATATTGATCATGAAAATAGTCTAGTTGCTAGAACCGATGGTGATGAATTTGCATTGCTATTTCCTATTCAACAGCAAAAAGCTCTTAGTGATTGTTGTCAAGCACTTAAAGAGCGTCTGAGTGAAAGTTTTTTAATTGGTGATTTAAAAATTCAAGTACCTTTTTCAATAAGTGCTTGTAGTTTTGAAGATGCTAGAGAGCCTCATCTGCTCCTGCAAAAACTTGATTGGGCAATGCAAGAAGCAAAGCTTAACGAAGCGTATTGTGTATATGACCAAAGCCTTGGTGAACGAATGGCCTATACAGAACAACTTAAAAGTGAATTAGCAAAAGCAATAGAACAGGGTGAGTTTTTGCTTCACTTTCAACCACTCGTGAATCTACACACAGAACGAGTTGAATCCGCCGAGGCATTGCTCAGATGGAACAATGCTCACTTAGGTAATGTCTCACCTGCTGATTTTATCCCTATAGCAGAACAATCGGGACTCATCCTTGCTATCGGACAATGGGTCATCGATGCAAGTTGCCTGCAATTACGACAATGGCTTGATGCGGGTTTTGATTTTCGGGTAGCGGTTAATATTTCGGTTGCACAATTTAGATCAGAACATTTTATTGATATCCTACAAAGTTCTGTTTCGCGTTATGGTATCGATACCTCTAGGCTCGAGCTCGAAATCACCGAAAGCTTATCCTTTGATCAAATTGCATTCGATAAACTATTGCAGTTACAGGAACTTGGCTATACCGTTAAGCTTGACGATTTTGGTACAGGCTATTCGTCATTATCTGTTATGAGTAATCTACCCCTTAATGCACTTAAGATTGATAGAGCATTTGTTCAAAATTTAGATGAGCATTCAGATATCAAAAAATGGATGATGGTCAAAACGATCATTGACCTTGCACAAAACTTTCAATTAGACGTTATAGCTGAAGGTGTTGAAACACAAGAACAGCTATTAAGGCTAAAAGAGTTAGGGTGTGACTATATCCAAGGTTTCTTTATATCAAGACCTATAGCTGCTGAAGACTTTGAAAAAACTTTCTTAATTGAACAAGTTAAGCACGCTGGACAGGTTGTGCAGCCAGCTTTAACAACACAATTAGGGCATTTAAAATCTGCAATCAACTAAACTTTCAATTCTAGATTTCACAGAATTACAAGTCACAATAAAAAGTAAGCCCATTTTGGTCACCATCTGTAAAAACTGAGTACCTTCGCAACGTCTTTAGAAGGTAGTACTGAATTCACATCTAGAAACTGAGCTTTCACTTTCGTCTTCGTCATCAGTAGTCCAAAGCCTTATGTCCAGCTACCTTTTTCACTGCTTTCAACCATACGCTCAATCACTTTCATGTTTGCAACTGCATCTTCTAATGGTGTTGGTACAGGCGTATCATCTAGAATAGACCTTGCTAATGCATCTGCCTGCAAGGTGTATTGATCAACTATGTCAAAAGTTATTTCTTCTAGCTGACTACCTTGTTGCAACCACATTTTACAGATTTTATCTGGTGGTGCATTAAAAGGAATTTCAATCTCTATACGCCCTGTTGTGCCATAGATATTCACACGTTGATAACCCGTAAGTTGGGTTGAACAGGTAAAGCTCGCAGTTCCTTTTGAGAATTCTAACAAGCCAGAAGCAACACGGTCTGTTTTAAAGTCTGGATCAAATTCCATGCTAGACACAACACGCTGTGGTTCATCATCAAAGATGTATCTTGAAAGTGAAATGTTGTAACAGCCAACATCCATCAAACCACCCCCGCCAATATCTGCCATATTGCGAATGTTATTCGCATCTCTATTCATGTAAGAAAAGAAAGAATGAATCGTTTTTAATTCTCCGATACTACCGTCTTCAACTAGGCTTTTAGTCTTTTGCCATTGGGGGTGAAAACGGTACATAAAGGCTTCCATAATTTTGACATTTGGATGTGTTTTAGAAAAGTCAAGTAGACCTTGCGCTTCCTCACTACTTAGAGCAATTGGCTTTTCACACAAAACATGCTTGCCAGCTTCAGCAGCTTTCTTTGTCCAAGGAACATGTAAATGATTGGGTAAAGGATTGTAGATAGCATCAATATCTGGATCAGCTAAAAGCTCTTCGTAAGAACCATAGGCTTTTGGAATTCCTAAACTTGATGCAACGTCTTTTGCAGTAGCAAGATTGCGTGAACATATAGCAGTGACTTCACCTAACTGACACTGCTGCATAGCAGGAATAACTTTCTCTGTTCCAATATTTGCTGTGCTTAAGATTCCCCAACGAATTTTCGACATCATTCACACTCCTGAGTCAAGTATATCAGGTAGTAATAATTAGGGGTTAAATTATAGAAAATTTATGTTAGGAGCTATCGTTCTGAGAATGCTTTGCTTAAAATTCTTGAAGCTTAAGCTCTAAAGCATCTGGTGGCAATAAGGTCGAAACGCTTTTGACACCTTTATCATAGATTACAAGCATTTTTACGTTTGACCAGATAACTTCATAAAGTGAACGTGTACCACTCTGTTTTTCTATGAGTGTTACTGCAATATCTTTTCGCTCACCGCGAATGTTTGCACTCATATCTTTAATATCTCGGTGGCTAAGTCGCAAGTTGTAGCGTTCCATAGCACGTTTAATGGCATGCGCTCGAGCATGCCATGCTTCTTTTTTTGCTGGTAAGTGTTTTAAATGTCCAAGCTTCGCCAAGCCCACCCCTTTTGCTGCTCGAGCGTCGCGCTGATTTAACCGGCGTGATTTCTGGCGTCCCATAATGTTGCTTAGTTTACACAACCTACTCAGACCTAACTCATAGTTCTCATGAGTAAAATCAAGTTATTCGAAATCCTACTATTGCTGTCTGTCACGTATTTTTATAGACTTTAAAGCAAACATTTAAAGATGAGACACTTCCTTTTTACAAAAAGAACACAGAGGACACAAGTAACATTACAAAACTATTACAAAAGAAAACCCTAACGGATATTTACGAAATAATTACTACTATCTTACTTTTCAAACACTTTTAGTAATTTTTTTGTAAGACTTCAAGATAGTTTTGTTAACACTCGTATTCTATTTATACGCCTATTGACAGCTCGAGCCTCCGAACTTCCCATACAAAACTTACTAAACTTTAATTTTGTAGCAATAACCATGTCATTTTAAGCCTAATACGCTAAGCTATCTTTATTGCACTTACTTAGTTAGCTAATCTTTAAGGCTCATCTTTTGAACTTCTTCAATGCTCTCGAAAACATATTACTCCAGTACGTAAAAACTGCAGCTGGGGCCCCACGCTTGTGCATCGCACTATTACTATTCATTACAGTTATCTTCAGCTTTGGGCTACCTCGTTTAAGCTTTGAAACAAAACTGCTTGACTGGCTTCCGCAGACTAAAGAAGTGCTTGCATTTGATCGCCTGATTAATGAAGTAGATGGGGTTACCAATCAGGAATTGTTATGGCTCGAGCTGTCCCCTAGCGCAAAAAAGCAGGGCGTCACCTCGATCACGCACGAAAAAGCAATCCGAGCACAAGCTGAGCTTGCTGATTTTGTAAACAATGAAATTCCCGAAATTCGCTACAGCTTTGGCATTCCTCAATGGATGCTACTGGCAACCAGCATCACCCAAAACCTTGATGCAACAGAGACAGCTACGCTGCCAAAAAATAGCCTACAATTTCAAGCACTCTGGCAAGGCATCTGGCGCACTCAAGGTGAACTACTTGAAAATATTATCGCTAAAGACAATAAGTCAGCGCTCTTAGGCTTTGTCATAGAAGGCGACCCACTTAGTTCAGAAAACCGTGAGATGGGTCAGCGTTTACTACAAAGCTTTGAAAACTATAAAAAGAGTGACAAGACCTATGATCTTCTCAAAATCAAAGGGCCTGTAGGCTTAGCTTCTGGCATTTCTCGAATCGACCTCAAGCTTCAAGAAGACGCCCGTTGGATGATTCCTCTGGCAGCCTTCGTCATTTTTCTATGTTTGGTGATTGCATTTAGAAGAATTTACCCAAGTATTATCGCTATGCTCTCTTTAGCGATGGGTTTCATATGGACGCTTGGCTTTATGGGCTTTGCCAATATTGGTATAAATATTGTCAACCTTGCCCTCTTCCCACTGTTACTTGGTAGTGGCATTGATTATGCAATCCATGTACTTAAAGGTTACACAGGTGTTGAACAAGCAAAACAGTTTGTTAAGCGCACAGGCATAGCGCTGGTCATAACTACACTTATAAGTGTATTTGGATTGCTTTCACTTAGCTTTTCGGGGATTAGTGGTCTGGCAGAATTAGGGCTCTTGTCGAGCTTTGGTTTAATCGCCCTCATCGTTATTGTACTTTCACTCTGCCCAGCAGCTTATACATTATACAGTCCTAAACAAAGTCAATCTCAAGGAGGAATCTTTAGTTTCTTCCTGAAAGGTTTAAGTGGTTCAGGACGTTGGCTTGCACTAGCTATGCTCATAGGCGTAGTTGCTTTTATAGCAGTCAGCCCTAAAGAACTCAGCTACCAAGTTGATGTTATCCAAGGAAACTTTCCTTCGGGAGATAACATCACTCAAACGCTTGAACAAGTCCGTGTAGGTGTAGCTGGTGCTCTACCTGAGTTTGTCTTGCTTGATGGACCCATAACGCCCGAAGTATTGGCTTACACCACTAAGCTTGCGACAAGCATCACTCAAAGCTTAGGTCCAACGACA
>CALHRJ010000314.1 GCA_938038395.1 uncultured Deinococcales bacterium
TTTTTTCTTTCTTATACTAAACTGAAAGATAAATGTCATAGTCATGTTGTCGCTTGTATCTTCAAAAGAACCGAAAGATGAGCACTTTCCAACCTATGCTTATTTTTGGCATTACGACATTCTTGATTCATTTCGGTATTACTGCTTAAGTTAAGCTTGCCATTCCCAAACTAGTTTATCTTTTTGCCGGCTCAACTTTGCTAATGCTGGAAAAGGAAAGTGAGCACCCATGACACGTGCTTTCTTTTCTAAAATCCTACCTACTAGAAGCTTATTGGTCTCAACAATTTGTTCAGGAAACGAGTCTATGAAAGAAGGCCACGCATAGTTCGTTTGAAAAGGATGCCTTATGCTATCCACAACGTGTATAAGTGTTTCATCCTCTGAAGAAATTTCAACAGCAAAATGATCACTACGGTGACCTGGCGCAGCAATAAACTTTATACCTGGAATAGCTTCATACTCGATATCAATTAGATTGGTACGTGTTTTGACCGCTGCTAAGATTTCCGCACCGTGTTTTTCCCTACTTTGCGCCATGGCCTCAAGTTGCTCTTTGCTACGCATATTTGCAAAAAGATGAATAAACTGGTCATTTAAGGCTTGACGACTTTCAGGGTTTGTCCATTGTGTCCAAGCGTCTGTTGGAAAAATAAAGCGAGCATTTGGAAAATTCAACATGCCACCAACATGATCACTATCGCCATGTGTAATGAAAATCGTATCGATACTCTCAGCATTGATGCCAATTTCTGCAAGGTTCTGTACTAAATCACCATTTTCAAGACCTGTATCGATCAGGACCTTTTGTAGACCTGTATCGATAAAAAGAACATTGTAACCAACTTCAACATCATCTGTAGAGATTTTGAAATAGTCTTTTGCGGTATGTAAATCATCTTTTGATACTGCAGGGAAAACGGCAGCCAATGACATTGTACGACTGGCTCCATCAGAGATAACCGCACAAGAGAACTTACCAAGTTTAAATGTATGAGCTTTGGACATGAGTCAGTTTACCTTATCTATCCAGCTTAAGGAAAACTTCTTAAGTACGTGTGCAAAATTAAGTTACAGTATCTGATTAGATTCTAAACCCTTACAAGATTGAATATTCGCAACGATTATAACTTCAAAATAGCCAAACATAATTTTGCTTTAGTACTAAAATCAAAAAACAGCCTGTGATCAATAATCACAGGCTGTTAGAGAAGATAAAATTTCTGTACTTAAAAATCTAAGATTACTTTATAGCTACTTTCAGCTTGTCTTAAAACAAGCATTGCTTTTTGTCCGTTGTTTGAGTAGGCAATCCGATAAAAGTCACTCTTATAAATGTTGTTATCGCCTTTTAAACGTTCCCAACCCGCATCACTCATCTGATCGTCAAGGTCATTGAAGCACTTAGCGATACTTTCAGAGCTTGTGAATTCAAGTTCTGTTTTACCTTCTTCAGAACTTTGAGCGATGATTTGTCCATCACCACATGCTTGTATAGATACCTGACTTTGCTGGGCGAAACTGACACCAAAAAACAGACCGAGTAATAATGTTAGTACGAGTACTAATTTCATAGTTATACCTCCCGAGTAAAAACTATTTATGGAATTGTGTTTTTCCATTTTTAATTTAACAGTGCTTTATGAAAAGTTAATGCGAAATTTTAACTAGTTGATCTTGTGGTGCATCTGTTATGAGGTCAGTGTATGCCGCGACTGTTTCGCATGTGTCAACGAAGCTGCAATAAAATGTGAACGAGTCATTAGTTAATTGATTCTTAATAATGAACTTACAGGATGATGAATTCCTCGACGCTTGCTTCGAATTAGGTATTTAGAATCAATGTGACTCTAAGTCACAAGATTTCCCATCGATTCATCGTCAGCTTGCTGCGATGCTGTTCATTGTTAATATGGATTTTGACTTCTATCGCAATCTATAGTTTTTTTTGTTAGATTAGGCGAAGAGTTTATGAACAAGTGAAGCTAGCTTTTGGGTAAATGTTGGCTTGGTTTTAGAACACAAAATGAGGTGAGCATAGCCCAATAGAGCTGATGTAAGCTACAGCTATAGACCTTCTACCATAGAACCTCGTAAGGAAATATCTCATATTGCGTTTACATATTCCATCATCTCTTCACTACCGAAAATTTAGATTACTCTGGATTGGGCAGCTAATCTCGGCTGCGGGTAGTGATATGCAAACATGGGCTTTGTTTTGGCATATTCGTGAACTTACCGAAGCACCAATTGCCTTGGGAGCGGTTGGTTTAGCTAGAATTGTACCGATTGTTGTGTTTTCTCTTATAGGTGGTTCAATTGCTGATGCACTGAACCGCAAAACGATATTGTATGTAACTCAGAGCATAATGGCACTTACTGCTTTTATCCTGTTTTTACTTACGGTTACGGGAAACATTGTGCTGTGGCACATGTATGCTCTAACTGCTATTCAGGCCTTAGCTTTATCGTTTGATTCTCCTGCACGACAATCGCTTGTACCCAATTTGTTGCCTAAAGAGGAATTGCCCAATGCTTTTAGCATGACGTCCATCGCGTTTCAGATTGGTTCTGTATTAGGTCCAGCGTTGAGTGGTTTTGTCATAGCATTTCTTGGGCAATCCGCAACTTATTTTATTAATGGCTTGTCCTATGGTGCCATTTTTGTTGCTTTATTTATGATGGGTCACATACCACAGCAAATTGCAGTTACTGG
>CALHRJ010000315.1 GCA_938038395.1 uncultured Deinococcales bacterium
AACTTCATCACTAAAGATAACTTGGATGTCACGTGTGCGTAGTTCATCACGTATTTCATCTAATAGATTGCCTGTAATTCTGGTAATCGCTGTGTCATCAAAGCTCTCAAAAGAAATAACTTCGTCCAGACGGTCAAGGAACTCAGGACTAAATACAGTTTTCAGTGGACTCTTAACATCAGCATCCATTTCTTGGAAACCAACACTACCACCGATGTTAAAACCTGTATTACTCGTCATGATAAGAATAACTCTTCTAAAGTCAACAGCACGACCAAGGCTATCTGTTAGACGACCATCATCAAGCACTTGCAAGAAAAGGTTATAAATATCTGGATGTGCTTTTTCAATTTCATCTAACAACACAACTGAAAAAGGTTGTCTACGAACGGCTTCTGTTAAGCGTCCACCCTGTTCATGCCCAACATAACCAGGGGGAGAACCTATCAATTTAGATATTGTATGTGGCTCTTGGTATTCAGACATGTCCAAACGAACCAAGGCACGTTCACTACCAAAAAGCTCAATAGCAAGTTGCTTGGCTAGGAAAGTCTTACCAACACCTGAAGGTCCTACAAATAAAAATGAAGCAGAAACTCGGGTACGACCACCAAGACCAACTCGAGCCCGCCTAAGTGCCGAAGCTAAGGCGTCAATTGCAGGTTCCTGTGAAATTACTTGATTTTTCAAAACAGTTTCTATTTGAGCTAGTTTATTATCGTCTCGTTCATCAACATAGACACCACCCCAAGAATCAACCACAGCTTCAACATCCGCACGACTGACAACCGCTGTACCGTCTTCTAGTTCTTCTACAGGAAAGCCAAGACTTTTGTTTAGACGCGTACGTGAAGCAGATTCATCAATCAAATCAATTGCTTTATCAGGAAAGTTTCTACCTGGTAAGCTACGCTCACCATAGCGAACTGCTAGTTGCAGGATATCGTCTGGGATAGATACACCGTGGTGTGCTTCGTAGCGTGGATTGATTCCTCGCATAATCTCTAGTGTTTCTTCTGGAGAAGGCTCGAGCACAATTACTGGCTGAAAACGACGTTCTAAAGCAGCATCCTTCTCTATATAGCGGTGATATTCACCAGTAGTTGTAGCACCAACCACTTGCACCTCACCACGAGAAAGTGGTGGCTTCAAGATATTCGCAGCATCAAGCGTGCCCTCTGCCCCACCAGCACCAACAAGTGTGTGAAGCTCATCAATAAATGCAATTGTATTTGAACCACGAAGCTCATCAATAATATTTTTAAGTCGCTCTTCAAACTCACCACGGTACTTGGTACCTGCGACTACATTAGACAAATCCAGACTCAAAATTCTAGACTCTAAAAGATTTGGTGGCACACGCTGTTCAATGATGCTTTGTGCTAAACCTTCAACAATGGCAGTTTTACCCACACCAGGTTCACCAATAAGTACAGGATTATTTTTGTTACGTCTAGACAAAATCTGAATAACTCGACGAATTTCTTCATCACGACCAATTACTGGATCAAGTTTGCCATCTCTAGCTTGTTGGGTGAGGTCTCTGGCATATTCATCTAAGAAAGGGGTTTTGATAGCTTCTGGTGCCGCAGTTGCTTGTTGACCTTTGGGATCAGCCGCAGCTAAAACACGCCAACGAACAGTTTCGACATCTGGCGCTAAGCTTTGCAAAATTCGGTAAGCAACACCATCACCTTCACGGATAATGCCTAGCAAGATATGCTCCGTCGCAATAATGTTTGAACCAAGACTGCGCGCCTCACTACCAGCAAGTTCCATAACACGTCTTGCACGAGGTGTAATTGCAGCAGTTTCATTACGAGGTAAACCATCGCCACGACCAACCATATCTTCGACTTGACGTCTTAAACCTTCGTGGGTAGCGCCAAATTCACTCAGGACACGGTAGGCAGTACCACCTTCACGCATCAAACCTAAAAGTAGGTGTTCTGGGCCAATCATGGCATGTCCTAATTTTGATCCTTCTTCTCTTGCAAAATGAAAGACCAATCTAGCACGATCATCGTAACGATTCATAGGCGACCCCTTTCCCTAAATGTGATAGTTTGCAAAAGAATTATTGTCATAATCTAAACCCCTAATACATTTAAAACGCAAGCTTTTAAAAAGCTGTACCGTGTGTTCTCCTCGTAAAGGTAAATCTTTATATACAACTCAATCTTGCAGCATCGGTAATACTTACAAATGATCTAATTTCAATCTTCAAATATGCTATTTAAAGCACATATAATGAGCCACAATTAATTATACCTCATATTTCTTTAATTTTCACGATAGGCGATTTATTCCTACCGTTCTGTTATCTTAATAACTTATCGCAAGGTCTAGACGTTTTTTAGTACCTAAACAACTTAAGAAAAAACTCAGATTTCTTGTTACTTATTTAGAATCATTATAAAAAGCCTAAATCCTATACAGTATTTGACCATACGAAGCTTAGTAGAAGCTGATAAATCTTATACTAAGCTGAAGTATTTACGCTCACACTAGCTCATGTTATGTCTTTATTGAATGTGAGTACAATCATAACCTTGTTTAGGCTACGCATTAGCGAAAGAAATTTCAGTAGGGTAATATACTTATCAACTGGCATAATAAATCAATCACCCCGCCTTCAAAACACTTAAAACAGGTTGGTCAAAAATGCGTTGTGGATTTTTTGAGAATGGTTTTA
>CALHRJ010000316.1 GCA_938038395.1 uncultured Deinococcales bacterium
ACTTCATCACCTGCGTTAAAGCGACTATCTTGCGATTCAACCACAACGCCAGCAGCATCTACGCCAGGTGTGTGTGGATATTCTTTGGTTACGCCAGGTTGTGCTGTGGCTGAAAGAGCATCTTTATAGTTTAAAGATGAATAGTGAACATTGATAAGCACATCACCTGTAAGGAGTTGCTCTGTGTTCATGGTTTGAATGCCAGCGCTAACACCGTCTTCAGTTTTTTCTACGTGGTAAGCCTTAAAGTTTTGAGCCATGAGATTAGTCCTCTTTCTTACTAATAAATATTTATAGTTCTTTTGCCGTATTTAACCATATTTGATGGGTGGCAAATGCTCTCATACTGATTGTACTTTCTTTAAGATTTTTGTCTAAAAACACAAGCTTCCTGCTATTTGTACTTATACATGCTAGATAGTTCTGGGATAAGCTAACAGCTATGAATTTTGCGCCTCCAAATGGCACGACCTATACATTGCCTGCAACATTGCGTAGGCGCAGCGATATTGTTCAAAAACTTCGTCGACTCTATACAAGTTGGGGCTATCAGCAGGTGGATTTTCCTGTGCTCGAGCGCTATGACAGCACCCACCCGCATGAAGCGAAGTCCTTTAAACTAAGCGATAGAGATAACGACCTTCTAAGTTTGCGTTCAGACTTTACAACTGCAACGGCCCGTATGGTGCAATTGCATTACCCCGATTTCCCTCACCCTTTACGCCTCCAGTACGACGGCAAACTCTGGCAAACGGTTAACCCAGACATTGCTAGAACCCGTGAGTTCAGCCAAATTGGGGTTGAGCTAGTTGGCTTGAGCAATGCTAAGGCAGATGCAGAGCTGGTTTTCCTAGCAAAAGAGTCTTTACGTGAAGTTGGTCTAACGCCACGTGTGGAAATCGGCAACCCTGCATTTGTTGCAACTTTGTTTGACTTAGCAGACATTCCTAGTGAAGAGCGCACAGCACTTGCAGATGCAATTGACCGTAAAGCAATTCAAGAACTTCAAGAGCGACTTGAACGCTTTCAGCTAGCAACAGACTTACACCAAGCACTACTGCAAGTGATTGATTTGTATGGTGATACCAGCACTTTAGAAATAGCAAGCGAACGCTGCCCTTGGCCTGAAACACAAGTAATTATTGAAAGATTGAAGGCTATTGTTGCTGAGTTTGACGATAGTAGTGAGTTATTGATTGATTTAGGAATGGCTAGGCGTCATGACTATTACACAGGTATAACCTTTAGAGCTTACACCTTTGATTTTGGTCAACCAATTTTGGGTGGTGGACGTTATGACGGTATTCTGCTTCCTGAAGCTGCGGGTTTTGCACTTGGTTTGGAGCGAATCATGGGCGCACAAACAGATTTAGATAATGATTTTCAAGCGACAATTATTAGTACGGATGATGCTAAAGCAGCCTATTTGCGAAGTCAAGGCTATAGTGTAGAACGTGCAGTTGAAACGGATTTGGATACTTTAGTTGAAAGAGCAAAAGATAGAGGGATTGCTTTTCTTGTTTCAGGATCAGGTATTGAAGCACTTTCTAAAGGTGCTAAAGAGAGTTCAGATTTAGATAGACTTGAAGAGTTATTGGAGCAGTTATGAGTGCTGATAGTAGTGCGGTACAGAAAAAACTTGTAATTGCTTTGCCTAAAGGTCGAATCATGGATGAAAGCATCGAGATTTTGGGGAAGGCTGGACTGAGGCTCGAGCGGTCTCCAGATAAACGCGCACTAATCCATTATTGCGAAGATGCCGATATTCTAGAAATGCGAAATAACGATGTCGCTACCTACGTTGAGCTTGGTGTTGCTGATGTTGGCATTGTTGGTAAAGATGTTTTACTAGAATCAGGGCGCAATGTTTACGAACCTGTTGACTTGAATTTTCAGAACTGTCGTATGTCTTTAATTACTGCAAACGGTTTTGATGGTGAAATCACTAGAGTTGCTAGTAAATACCCAAATAGTACCTTACGTTATTTACAAGAGAAACGTATCAATGCAGAAGTTATTCCTTTAAAAGGGCAAGTAGAACTTGCTTGTTTGACAGGTTTAGCTGACGCAGTTGTAGATATTGTACAAACAGGTAGTACGCTAAAAGCAAATGATTTAGTTGAAGTAGATGTACTTTTTGAGTCCAGCGCAAGGTTTGTTGTGAATCGTGCTGCCTTAAAGTTGCGTGATAAACAACTTAGAATTATCATTGAAGCCCTACGCAATTTAGCAGTGTAATTTCTAAAGGCAAGCCACGAAAACAAACCTAATCCAAAAATCAATAAAAAGTATTTCCCTTTTATTAAGGGGGGCTAGGGGGGATTGCTTTTAATTTCGATTTTTAGCAAAAAGGTGGCAGCAATGTCCACAATTCTTTAAAGAATAAAGAACGCAATTATTTTACCCCGAGACCAAAGGGTAATATCTTAAAATTCAATTGATGGGCTGCGCCCATCCTACAAAATTCAGAGAGTTGACTGCTTACTTTTCCCAAAGGGGGAGCGAGGGGGATTTAGCGCTATTTATCCAGCCTCTACTGTTTGAGCGATCCCCTCAACCATTTCCAACTCACCTAACTGTTTTAGTACTTCACGCGCTTTAGTGAGTAACGATAAGCGATTACGCCTAATCTTATCGTTTTCTACATTAACCATTACATTGTCAAAAAAGTCATCTAGGGGTGCTTTCATCGTGATGACTGCATTTAAGTCTTCTTCTAAATTCTGTAATTGATTTATTGGCCCTTGTCCTAAATCCCAAGGTGTAAGTTGTTGGTTGACATTGTGGAAAAGACGTTCTAAGGCACCTTCACTCTCATGAATAGCACTATATAGCTCATGCTCAAAACCGCTTTCAAAGCGTTTAGCATTTATTTCCTGTAAGTCCTCTGGATTTATAGTTGAATTTGATGTGATGTTTGCAGCTCGTTTATACAAACTAAGTAAGTCATTAAAGTCTTCTTGTTTGCTTAGTGTTTCTAGAAGATGACTACGACGTGCTGCTAAAATTATTGGAGGTTTGTCTTCAATTGCTGCACTTACTAGTGCAGGTCTTATGCTTTCTTCACTAAGTAGGTTTCTTACACGGTGCCACACAAAGTCTATAACTTTTTGCTGTGTTTCTTCGCTTATATCAATTGCTTCATTGTAGCTTTCAGCTACAAGTTCGCAAAGTTGTTCTAGAGTTATAGGCCAGCCTTGATTATTGAGTATGCGTGCTACTGCTTGACCGTCACGTCTTAGTCCAAAGGGGTCTGCTGAACCTCTTGGGCGCTTGCCTACTGCAAAAAAGCCTAGTAGGGTATCTAACCTGTCGCATACTGCAAGGATAGCCGCCGCTTTGGTAGTCGGGAGCCAGCTCGAGCTGCTCCGTGGCCGTATACCCTGTTCAAGAATATCTGCAACCTCACTCGAAATACCTTCCTCAAGTGCATAAGCTTTAGCCATAACACCTTCGAGTTCAGGCAATTCAAAAACCATTTGCGTATTTAAGTCAGCTCTGAAAATAGGCAGAGCAGCTTGTAACAAAGCTTGATCTTCTTCAGCGATTTCTAAAAAATCTGCTAAGCGCAGCGCACTTTCAGAAATTCTACTCACCTTGTCTGCAATCGTTCCTAAATCTTTTTCAAAGCGAATGCCAGACAAGCCCCAAGCATGTTGCGACAGGGATTTGCGTCTATCTGATTTCCAGAAAAAGAGTGCATCGTAGAGTCTGCCTTTAAGAACTTGTTCATAACCTTGCTTTAAGACACTTTCATCCTCAACTTTATTATTGGATATGCTAACAAAATACGGTGCAAGATTGCCTTTGCTGTCTCGCAAAGGAAAATAGCGTTGGTAGTGAATCATAACCGTAATCAATACACCTTCAGGAAGGTCTAGATAATTTGGATCAAAACTACCTAATATAGGAAATGGATATTCTACGAGATTAGTTACCGCATCTAACAGTTGTTTGTCATAAACAGAGCGCAAATCATTGTCTTGTGCTGTTTTCTGAACTGCTTGCCAAGTAATGCTGCGTCGTTGTTCAACATCGGCTAAAACATGATGCTCTGCTAATACCTCAAGGTAGTCACTTGCTTGGTTTAATGCAATGGCATCATTAGAAAGAAATTTATGCCCGTATGTGAGATTACTACTTTCTAAACTAACACATTGAAAATCTATAATCTCCGTATCTAACATGGCGCAGAACCATCTAATGGGGCGTGTAAAGGCAATGCCATTATTACCCCAACGCATTTTTCTAGTTGCTGGAATTTCTTCTATGACATCTTTGAGTAGATTACGAAGTACATCTTGACTATTAACAGAGCCTTGAGCAATTGAAGCAACCATATAGCTGCCTTTTTCCGTTTCTTCTTGTCTTAAGGCTTTTGCTTCAATATTGTTGGCTTCGGCAAAGGCCAAGGCAGCTTTCTTATAGTTGCCTTGGTCATCAATAGCTTCGCTAACAGGAGGACCACGGCGTTTCTCAAAACGAATACGACTTTTTGCTGCGAGTTCAGGAATATAAATGGCGATACGTCTTGGGGTAGCAAAACGTTTAATTTTTCCATAGTCAATTTGTGCAGCATCCAAACCTTCAGCCACAAGCCTTGCAAGCGCTTCTTTGGCGTCTTGAACGTCTTTGGTTGGGATTTCTTCGGTACCGATTTCGAAAAGTAATGCAGGCATTCTTTATGTCCTAAGCTTTAAAAATTACGAAGTAAAAATTAAGTAGTAATGGTTTGAGGTTATTTCTAAGTGTAACGGGTAATCCAGTCTAGCAAATATTTTGTTCAGCTCGAGCATTTGTACACCTAATCTGGATCGATAGCCCAAAGGTTTTCGTTTGATTCTTTGTTGCTCCACGCATTGTTAGGGTCTTTGTTTTTTTCAGCAGGCGAATCATCAACTTGAGAGGCGTGTTCTTCTGTTTGTGATGATTCTTGTGATGAAGAAGCTTCAGTTGATTCATCAACTTCTTGTGTTACAAGTTTGTGGTGAAGTGCAGCAGTGCTCTCAGACATTTTCCTAAGTCTTTGAATATAGGCTTGCCTATCGGTATGAGACAAAACACCACGAGAATCTAAAAGATTGAAGGCGTGTGATGCTTTAAGCATGAAGTCGTAAGCTGGGTAGGCTAGCTTTTCTTCTAGTAAACGTTTATTTTCATTTTCGAAACGGTCAAAGAGCTCTTTTTGTAAGTCAACATTGGCATGGCTAAAGTTGTAATGACTGAACTGGTATTCGGAGGCTTGGCGTAATTCTGCTAGGGTTAGATTTTCTGTGTAGTTCACTTCGTAAGCGTGAGGTTTATTTTGCAGGGACATAGCGATGCGCTCGAGCCCATACGTCAGCTCCACAGGAATCATCTCAACATTTAACCCTCCAACTTGTTGAAAATACGTAAACTGCGTAATTTCCATCCCATCCATCCACACTTCCCAACCCAAACCCCAAGTTGCCAAGGTTGGAGACTCCCAGTTATCCTCCACAAAGCGAATATCATGGGCATGAACATCAATGCCTAAAACTTTTAAGGACTCAAGATAAAGCTCCTGAATATTCTCAGGTGATGGCTTCATAAGCACTTGGTACTGATAATAAAACTGGAAGCGGTAAGGGTTTTCACCATAGCGACCGTCCGCAGGTCTACGAGTTGGTGCAGTATAAGCAACATTCCAAGGCTTTGGTTCAATAGAACGCAAAAAAGTTGCAGGATAAAAGGTACCTGCACCTACTTCGTTGTCATAAGCTGGCAAAATGGCACAACCTTGCTTGGACCAATATTTATTAAGTTCCAAAATCATATCCTGCATGAACATTTGAACTTACCTGAGCTCTCTTTTTGT
>CALHRJ010000317.1 GCA_938038395.1 uncultured Deinococcales bacterium
GGGCTTACTTGATAGGTGTGCATATTGGCGTTGCTGATACTGGTTATCCAGTCGGCCAGAATAGCTGGCTCATTCATACCTGAATAGAGCAGCTTGAAAAAATCTACTTTAGAAACATCAGGATTAAACCGTAAATAATCACGTAGATAAGGTTCTAGCTTAGCTAGCTCAGTACCAGTTTCATTTAAAGATAGGTCCAGTTGTTTTTCGAGTTCTTTTGCAGGAGGGTTTTGTGATACAGCACGTTGCTCTGGGAGCCATTCATTAATTGCACGGGATAATATGTCTAGATTTTTTTGCATTTCTATTTGCTGCCTCTTTAGGTGTTGAATGTGAGAGAAGGTTTGGACAACATCCGTCATAAATTTTGGAACGCTATCAACATGGTCTTGGGTTAAAAGCTATTGAATACTGAACGACTTGCGGTGGAATAAAGCCGTTCGCACTCTGAGTATATAGGGGTTATAAGCTTTGTTGTAGAGTTAAGCATCGAGACCATAGAATGACTAAGCAAGAATGAGCAAAAGTATGTCCAGCCTCTCCCTTAGTATGTAACTCAATAGTTCATGTGCTTTTTCATCACAAGTATCAAACAGTTTTTTTACAAAGTGGCAACACAAGAAGCAAGTATGACCTCAGACCTATTCCTTAAAAAATTTGTTTGACTAAAATAATTTCTCTATATTTAAAAGGGTCATCTAGCAATTTGTTACAACATAAAATTGGTGTAACTGGTGGAGATGTTAAACGACGTTTTGGCAATGCTAAAAATGAGCCAACATTTTTACTTGCAGATGTTAAAGTAGTAACTACTTATAATTTTGTAGATATCAATCGGGTAAAAGTTGAAAAACTGATTCATAAATTTTTTGAACCAGCATGGTTAAAGGTGAACCTTGCTGATCGTTTTGGAAAGGTTATTAATCCTCGTGAGTGGTTTTTAGTGCCTCTACCAGTTATTGATGAAGCTGTTGAATTATTGCAAAAGGGCTCTATTGTGAATTATCGCTATGAGCCTGAAGAGGCTAAGATTGTTTTGGGTTGACAATAGTGCGTAGCTAAATCCTCTTCTAGCAAAAGAGTTATTCTTTTTTGACGAGGAATAACTCCTGACAAGACTTTAACCGCTACAGGACTTGCCTTATAAAACAACATAAAAAAAGCACCTAGATTTAATATCTAAGTGCTTTTGGATTGGGACTCCACTAAAATTAGGTGTAAGTTCCTTAAGTTTATTGCTTAACGTTTTGTTATAGACGCATCTAGGCTACAAAACTTATTGCATCTGTAAATGTCCTGAATTTGGAATTCTGTCACGACTAGTTTGTGAGTAAGCCCAAACACGCTTTGTGTGAATGTCAGGTAGATAAGAACTTCTAAATTGAATGCGTAGTGTAGTGCTGTTTAATTGAGTCACTGACCCTGAAGTTAAGTTCGTCTCAAAGTGCCCATTACTATCATTGTCACGACGAAGTGAAAAATTACTGCGACTAAAGTTAATGGTGTCACGGTAAGTACCATAGAGGTAAACATTGTGTCCAGCATTTGCTAAATCAGAAGCACGGTTAAAACGTATATCAATAGTGACTTGGTTATCTGTATGCGCTACTGTAAGCTGTCTGAAGTCTGGAGAACCGCCACCACTACCGTCATATACAGTGCGGCTGGTTGCAGGACGTGTTACTAAAAGTGTTGTGCCTAAAGCCGCATTAACATTGCTTATAGGACTAAAGATGTTCGCGCCACCTTGAGACCAGTTGATGCCTTTAAGCTCTACACGCCAGCCAGTGTTTGAGTAGTAACTAAACTTATACACTGGGGAACCACTGTCACCACCGCGAGCAAAGTAGCTAGCACGGGTCTGACATCTGTTAACAATATTTGTACCGTTTTGTCGAATATCAACACAAGTCGCAGTAACATTGCCACGGGTTCTACCTGTAGTTCTGCCTGTCTTATAAACTCGCTCACCAACAACAGGATTGACACCAGCAATTATTTTATAACGGTAAGGTAAACCATGGCGCTCAAAATCACGAACTTCTAAATCACTAGCAGATGCAGCCGCTTCTGTACGTGCATTGCTGTTATGGTAGGTATAGGCAATGCCACCTAACTCAAAGGCTTCCCCAGTATCATAGCGAGCAAATGCAACATCTGCCCAGCGACAGCGATTAGCACCACAGGTCCACATCGTGGCCTCACGCATTTCACGACCTATCTGATTACCACCTTGTCTATAAATAGTTGGGGTAACAACACCTTGCTGAGCACCACAATGTGCGTTGGTAACAAAACCGTTTGTACTACCTAAACGTGCATTAAACCCTAAAGTACAAACAGAACTGGTGTTGAATTCGAGTTGCAATCCACCAACATTTGATGGGTAATTATTGCGGAGCGATAAACCTGCTTCGCCACCTTCTTGAACATCAACCATAAAAGCATTGTCTGGTATGCCTTGCGTTCTAATATAGTTGCT
This sequence comes from uncultured Deinococcales bacterium, assembly GCA_938038395.1. Lineage (GTDB taxonomy): Bacteria > Deinococcota > Deinococci > Deinococcales > Trueperaceae > CALGZD01. The sequence goes on from CALHRJ010000317.1 coordinate 2,483, forward strand.
AACTTGCTCAACACTCTTTTGAGCAGCAACACTGATACTAAGTCTATTATTCTTCTCGTCAATGTCTACTTGGTTAACGTCTGCCATCTCCCAAATACCATTAAGTTGCTGGCGCCAAGCCACTAATTCAGCAAAAGAATAATTGACCATTTCATAGCTAATCAATGCATCTTTCACCGTGATGCTGTCTAATGACTGCGTCTCTAAAGCTTTTTCAAGAACATCAGCATCCACTTGTTCATATAAGATTTGCTCACCAAACATAGCACTAAGTTTAGCGCTAACATCTTCAGTACTCTGGGTCGTAAAGCCATTAGTTGCACTGAGGACTTTTAGTTCGCCATTTTCATCATGATAGATACCTGCAAAGCCAGGAATCGACTTTGACAATTCCAGAAATTGATCGTCAAGCGAAATAGGGTTGTCTATGATTTGCTTAGTTTCTTCAGCCAGTAGAGTTTGTTCACTAGGTGGTGTTTTAACCGATGAACATGCGCTGAATAAGAGTGTTGCCAATAAGAATGCTATGATCGATTTAATATCTTTTTTCATTATTTTCTCCTTTTTTGAAATGTTTAACATAAGACCTTTATTTTTATTGCTACTCATCTGTATGATTTATCTATAACGAAGTTTTTTTAACCTGTACCTCCTTTGCTGGAACCAGATTAAAAAATAGGGTGTTAAATTTGTGTAAAATTTGGAAGAAAACTTAGTATAAAGCGGGATTACATCAATACTCACTAGGCAACAAAATTACCTTCCCCTGCACATACAGCTTTAGCTCATCAAGAATTATTCTGAAGCATATGTTTCCCAATGTGTTGCTTTTACGCTTTGAGAGATTGGTGATACCGTTTTGCGTCATCGCTTTAATCAGCTTGTAGGTGCCAGTTGGTATGGTTGGGATACAAAAATGAGCCATGATAGTTTTGCTTCAAGTACAAAACTCTGTCTTGATTTTGCTGCTATTGCTAAAGCACAGTATTTGCCTACGCAAAGCAAAATTGATAACTTCCATATTTCTATTGAAGAAATGAATCAGTATTTCCTGAGTGCATTTGTTGAGTATCAAGCCATTGATATGGCTCAAGATATACTTGGCATGATTCAACATATGCAAAGCCAAGGCAAAGAAGTTGTTCATACAGGTAGAGGTTTGTTTGCCTCAGCGCCTCGAACATTTAGCTTTGAAGCAAAGCTTAGACAGTATTATGAAATTCTACAGCGATTACATCCTGCTGAACTTTTTGAGCTCTCTATTTGAGCCCTAATCAGCAAAGCTACCTCAGAGTTATATAGCTGTATGTTTTGAGGTGGCTTTTAAAAGCTCTTGAATGTAGTAGAATAGAAGCATGCGTCTCTTAATAGCCTTAAGCTTAATAGTTTTCCTAGCATTAGCCTGTACTCAGCGAAGCCCTAGCCCTGACTTGAGTGGGGTTAGACTCATAACACCAAGTACCTCTTTAGATATTGCCAAAGGTGAGAATGCTTTTCTGATAGAAAATGTAACCATGCCAGCAAAAGATATTACTTGGTCAATTGTTGAGTTACCAGACTGGTTACAAGTCTATCCAAATGAGGGAGTGCTAACTCACGGAGAAAAAGACTTAGTTAGATTGAGCTTTCAACCTATAAACGGTCCACAAGCTTATAACACTCAGGTAGACCTTGAACTAGATAATGGCTTTACAAAAACTATAAAGGTTGCGTCTGACTATCAGGGTTGTGTTGCTGTACCTGATAACAGCATAGAACCACAAGCTTTAAGACTCGCAAATAGCTATAGCCCTTCCACAATCGACCAAGAGCTACTGGTAAAACTTAAGAGACCTGAAGACCGCAAGGAACTCTTAGCAGACTACGAACACTACGGAGTAGTGCTCTTAAAAGAAGGACATGGCACACAACCAGACATTTTCTTTAGTTTAGCCAATAGAGATGTACTTATTACTGTACTCAATCAAGATAGTCGGGTTGATTATGCAGAAGCCAATACTAGGCTTGAACTCTTGTCAACTGAGTCTAGTGCAAGTGAGCCTAGTGCAAGTGAGTCTGCCGATCCTGCAATGCAGTGGCACCTCCAAGACTTCGGTGTTGCTGAAGGCTGGGCTCGTATTGATATTGAAAAACAGCTTAAACAAAAACCAATTATTGTTGCTGTTATTGATAGTGGCTTTGATCTAGACCATGAAGACTTAGCGACTAATCTTGTGCCAGGGTGTGATTTTATGGCAGATATGACAAAAGCAGATAATGTGCCTGGTCTGCTTACTACTGTTGGAACAGGTGATTACGAACACGGAACACATGTAGCAGGGATTGTAGCAGCAGTTGCTGATAACAAAAAAGGTGTTTCAGGGGTAAGTTATGTGTCAAATGTGCGGGTTCAACCTATTAAAGTATTTAGAGATAGTGGCCAAGGTCCTTCAGCGTCAGATGCTGCGGATGCCATTAAATGGGCTGCTGGTCTTGAGGTTGAAGGTTTACTACCTAACCCAACGCCTGCTGATATTATCAACTTTAGTATTGGACAAACTGAAGCTAATGAAACGCTAGAAAGGGCAGTGAACGCTGTCACAGAAGCTGGTAAGATTTTTGTTGCATCTTCGGGTAATCAAGGTAGATCTAATGGCATTATGTATCCTAGTGCTGTTGCCAATGCTATTTCTGTTGGTTCAATTAGTAGCGCCTTAGCCCATAGTGAAACTTCTAATTATAGTGAAACTGGTCGGACTGTTGATGTTGTTGCCCCAGGTGGTTCAGGTACGTCGGCTAATGAAGGCTCACCGTGTTCAGGTATTTTGAGTACGGTTCCTGAAAATCAATATGAATGTAAAGAGGGGACGTCTATGGCAACACCTTTTGTCTCAGCTGTGCTAGCTATGATCTGGGCAGAGCATCGAGAGTGGACGTCTGGGCAAGTGAAAGCAAATCTTTTTGAGAGTAGTGCTTTTCATCCTTTATGGCAGGGGCAAGAAGCAAAATTTGGTCGAGGTGTACCTTGTTTGGATAAGGCACTCGGTGCGGCTACTCGGTGTGGGATAAATTAAGATAGGTGTTTAGAAATGGATTAAAACAACTAAAAGCATAGCCTCTGTAATGGATTATGCTTAAGTCTATATAAATACTGCCATTTGTAATAATTATATCCACAATACTGATAGATAATTTAACCTCAGATAAGTGTTGCTACGCTTTTAACGATAACGCTCTGAATGCGGAGATCTTTTTTGTAATGGCTGTACG
>CALHRJ010000318.1 GCA_938038395.1 uncultured Deinococcales bacterium
CCTTTTTCAGTCGTTACACCCCAAAGCACATCCGCAACTTCCATCGTAGCTTTTTGGTGCGTAATCAAAATAAACTGCGTACCGCTCTCAGCTAAATCTTTTAAGAAAGTACAGTAACGACGAATATTCGCTTCATCTAAAGGCGCATCAACCTCATCAAGAATTGCAATGGGTAGACCTTTTTGCTCACCACTACCGTTGATGAGTGAAAACAAGAATGCCATTGCACCCATCGTTCTCTCCCCTACTGATAGTAGATTGAGTGACTTGGTTTGCTTACCACTTGGCTGAAGACTAATCGAAAGTCCAACTGGACGTTCTTCGTCTCGCTCAATTTCAATACCCGCATGGCTATTTTCACCAAAGAGTGTTTTGACATGCTTTTCGAATTGAACGTTTAAGTGCTCCAAGGCATAGTCTAGCTTCGCTGTAACCTCTGTATCAATATCCTCAATAATTTTTTCAAGTTCGTCAGCAGCTTCGCTGGCTTCAGTCATTTGGATTCGAAGGTCATCGTAGCGTTCTTGCTGAGCATCTGCTTCTTGCTGAGCGCGGTGGTTTACTGGACCAATTTCATTAAGTTCTTTTTCAAGAATATTTAGGCGTTGGCGCATGGTGCCAAGACCTTTATCAATAATTTCGATACCTTCAGGAAATTCAACAAGTTCTTCTTGTGCTACTTCTAAAGCAGTTTCACGGCGTGCCAAAGTGAGTTGCACTTGATCACGCTTTTCTTTACGTCCTGCTTGAGCAGAAGATAACTCAGCTAGTTGCGCCTCTGCTTCTTCCGTTGCAGTTTGTGCAGCATTAAAGCTTTCTTCAAATGCTACTAAATTATCTGGCACAGCAGCAGTTGCTTCTTCTAGCGCAGTTTTGGCTTCTTCGATAGCTGCATCTGCTTTTTCCATTTCAAAGGCAAGACTATCGTAACGGGCTTCTAAACCTGAAAGACGTTCTAAGCCTTCTTGGTATTGCACAAGTGCAACTTCATAATTTTGTTTATGTGCTTTAAAGATAGCCCAAGCTTGTTCTTGTTCGGCTAACTGTCTTGCAAAGAGAACTTCTTCTTCTCTTTGCGCACCAACAATGCTATTGATTTCCGCAAGTTTTATTTTGTCTGCTTCTACAGTATCTAAACCTTCTGGTGTCACAGGTTCCTGTAAGTTAGCAAGGCTCTCTTGGCTTTCAGCAAGGCTACGTTCAACCTCTTCAACCAATGACTTAACACCTGCATGTTCTTCTTTCGCTTTTTGGAAACTTCTAGCAAGATCCTGATAACTTTCTTGTTTTGATTTTAGGGTGTCACGAAGTTCAATGGCTTTGGCTTGAGCAGCTTTGAGATCTTCTAGTGCTTCAGAAGCAAATTGTGACGCAGCTGAGTAAGCGGCTTCTGCTTCATCTGCTTCAGTCCGACTTGCCAACACACTACCTGCTTGTTGGCGACGGCCACCTGTCATAGCACCATAGCTTTCAACAACATCGCCCTCTAAACTTACAAATCTTGGGCGGCTCTTGAACTTTCTCGCTAGGCTTACGCCAACATCCATATTTTCAATAACAGTAGTATTGCCTAAAAGTTGACTTACAACATCTCTGTACTTATCTTCAAAATCTATAAGTTCTATGCATGTACCAATCACACCAGCTTGGCTTGCTAGGTCTGCTTGAATGTTGCTACTACGCCCACTGATTAAATCTAGGGGTAAAAGCGTAACGTAACCGCCTTGTTGTTTGGTGAATTGCAAGACACGCTTAGCAGTATCGCTACTATCTACAACAACATTTTCCATACGGCGACCAAGGGCTGCTGAGAGTGCTTCTTGATATTCTGGTGGCACTTGCATGAGGTCAACTACGGCGCCAATGACACCATCAATACCAGATGTTAGGGCATTTTTTGGACCTTGTGCGTAACCTTGGCGTGCTTCAAGGGCTGCTTTAGAACGCTGCATTCGGCGCTCGAGCGCTGTCATTTCTGCGTCTTTATTGGCATGGTCTTTCTGGCACTCAACCAAGTGCGCTTGCACGTCTTGAAGTTCTTGGGTCAAAGACTCAACCTTGACTCTTTCGCTTTCAACATCGGCTTCCAAAACATCAATACCAGCCTGTTGACCATCTTGCAGTTTCGCTAGACGCTCACTAAAGGTTGCAACTTGTTCGGTCAATTGCTGCTTACGACTTTCATAGGTCGCTTGCTGCTGCAAAAAAGCTCGACTTTGTGACTCTAAGCTGTTAATGCGCTGTTCTAAAACATTTCGTTCTTGGTTTAGTTCTAAAACATTGCTACGTTTAACACCCAAAACCTCTTGGGCTTGGCTAACTGCCACTTCTAAACCACCAGCATCACCTTCAGGTTTTTCAGGTGCTTCACGGCTTTTAAGTGCAGCAATTTCCATTTCAAGCACTTTTGTTTCACGAATCAGGGCTTGTTTGTGTTCTTCGTTTCTATTTAAACGCTCTTGAGCAACACGCACATCACCACGCTTTGCTTCTGTATCCGCTAAGGCTTGGCGATAGTCTGCTTCAGCAACTTTAAGTGCTTCACGTTTGCTGTGCCACAGGTCTTGACCTTCTTGTAATTCTGTTTCACCTTGCGTCAAAGCCTCTGAAAGACGTGAATCTTCATCGTTGAGGGTTTTTACTTCTATGTTCAAGCTTTCTACACGTTTAAAGCTTAAAGAGTAACGGAGTTGCAGTTTTTCTTGAGCTAGTGATGTTGCGCGTGCTGCCTGTTGTGCTTCTTCGGTGAGGAGGCTGAGTTGGCGCTCGAGCTCCAAAGCTATATCTTCCAAACGTTCTAAATGTTCTCTAGCATCCTGCAAACGGGTCAACGTCTGTTCACGGCGTGTACTTAAGCGTGCCACACCAATAGCTTCTTGCACATAACCAAGTAACTTTTGCGAATCAGCCATAAGCACATCAGAAACTTTACCCTGACCAATAACAGCCAAACCACCACGGCCTAAACCTGTACCAGCAAGCGAATCATCTAAGTCCAAAAAGCGAGCGTTCTTACCACCAAGCTTAAGCTTAGAACTACCGTCCCTGAAAATACTTCGAGCGATGTTTAACTTTTCTTCTGGCTTATCAATATCGATACGAACTTCAGCAAAGCCAACGCTACGTTTACCCGTAGCACCGTGGAAAATCAGGTCTGTTTTTTCACCTGCACGGAACTCGCTTGCACGTCCACCACCAGTTGCCCAGCGCAAAGAATCAAAGATGTTTGACTTACCAGACCCATTTGGTCCGACAATTGCGGTGATACCCTTATGAAATTCAACTGTCGTTTTTTCCCCAAAACTCTTGAAGCCTTGAAGCGTTAAAGAGCGTAGATACACATTTTCTCCGTTTTAATGCCTAATATTTATTACCAAGTACTGCGGCCCTAAGATGAATATTCATCCTATGAACAGACCCCTTCTACCTATAAAAGCAAGTTGCTGATTTATAAATGGGTGCTTAGGGGCATTTCTCTTCTCAATTGTGAAATTTTAACATGCTTTCAGATGCCTTTTTGCCCAAATTTTATGAACAGTCGGATATAAAAGCAACAAGCTGCAACTCTCCACAAAATAACGGTTGTATATGTAAAGTAGAGTTGCATATCCAAAGCGTAATTGCCGTGTCTGTGAACGGGTATCTAAGCGAGTCCAGAAGTGAATCTAGAAGTAAGTCTGTGGACCGATGTAAAAATTCCTTAGCAAAAACATCAATCTATGGTTTAATAAACACAATAAAAGGATAAATGTTTAAAACGCACTCATTTAGGGAGACGCGTTTACGGAGAAGCACGTTATGCACTATTTCAAACTACTTAAAGTTATTTCAATTGTCATACTATGCTGTTTTAGTTTTTCAATAGC
>CALHRJ010000319.1 GCA_938038395.1 uncultured Deinococcales bacterium
TTGACTTTGCTTGTTCCTACAGATTTTACTGCCTTTTTACAATCAACGCTTTTGTCTTGGCCTGCTAAGTTTAGGATGTTGGCGGACTATGTTATTCCTGCCAAAAAGAATACAGAAGATGAGTCTTTGGCGTCTTTTGTACGTAGGCGTTTGGGGTCTGAAGCTTTGGACAGATTAGCTGACCCATTGCTTGCAGGGGTTTATAATGCAGATGCTGAAAAGCAGAGTATGATGGCTACGTTTGGGCAATACCCGAAGCTCGAGCAAGAACACGGTAGTTTGATTCGGGGAATGCGAAAGCTTGCGAAAGACCGAAAAGCTAAGACTCAGCAAACATCCACTACCCCAATTGCGCCTATTGTTTCATTAAAACAAGGCATGTCGCAGATTATTTCTACTTTAGAAACTAAGCTTCATGGTGATATTCACTTAAATCATCCAGTTCAGCAGATTCAGCAAGAATTTAATAGCTTTCGCTTAGATATTGCAAACGGTAAATCATTTGAGGCTTCAGGCATAATCTTTGCTTGCCCAGTGGATGTGAGTCGAAAGTTGTTAGCTTCGCTAGCACCTGAGTCAGCCGAAGGCTTGAGTCAGATTCGTTATGAGAGCATTGCAAGTATGTCCTTGTTATTCAATGCAGATGATATTCCAAAAGCGCTTGACGCTTATGGTTTGGTGATACCGCCAAGTGAAAAGCGTTCTATTGATGGGATGCAGTGGAGTAGTAGCAAGTGGCAAGGTCGTAGTAAAGATGGTCAGATTCTTCTAAGAGTCTTCTACGGCGGACCACACACGCGAGACATGCTTACAAAGTCAGATGATGAAGTTTTAGATATCGTCAAAAAAGAATTGCAAAAAATTCTAGGTGTTAGCTCTGAAGCCCAAAAAGTCTTTTCTCACAAGTGGAGCAACGCCTATCCACAGTATGATGTTGGGCATATAGACTTGGTTGAATCAATCATGACTTCATTACCAGACACGCTTGCTTTAGCAGGACACGCTTATGCAGGTGTTGGTTTACCAGATACGATTAAAACAGCAAAGGCAGCGAGTGATAAGCTTGCTGCAACTTTCAAAAAATAAAGATAAACACGAGAAATAGTTAGGATTTTTAATGTCTAAAGCCCTCAATACAACACAATCTGAAGCAATTTTTGCCAAAGCTCAAACCCTCATGCCAGGTGGTGTTAGTAGCCCTGTTCGTGCATTTGGGAGTGTCGGTGGTACGCCAATTGTTATGGCAAAAGGCGAAGGTGCCTACATGACCGATGTTGATGGCAATCGCTACATTGATTACGTGTTGTCTTGGGGACCGCTTGTTTTAGGTCATGCTTACCCGAAAGTTGTAGATGCATTACAAAAAGCTGTAGTAAATGGTACGAGCTACGGAGCGCCAACTGCGATTGAAAATGAACTAGCGGAGCTTATCATTGAGGTTGTGCCATCTATAGAGATGGTACGTTTTGTGAATAGTGGTACTGAGGCGTGTATGAGTGCGTTGCGTTTAGCGAGGGCTTACACAGGTAGAGATAAAATTATCAAATTTTCAGGAAACTACCACGGTCATGCAGACATGCTGCTAGTGCAAGCTGGCAGTGGCGTGGCAACCTTAGGCTTGCCAGATTCTCCAGGTGTGCCACAAGGCACAACAGCACACACTTTAGTTGCACCATACAATGACCTTGATGCTGTTAAGCAATTATTTGCTGATAATCCTGAGGCGGTAGCTGGTGTAATCATCGAGCCGATTGCTGCAAACATGGGCTTTGTGCAACCACAAGAAGGTTATTTGCAAGGCTTACACGATTTGTGCCGTGAGCACGGAGCTTTGTTCATCATGGACGAAGTCATGACTGGCTTCCGTGTGGCTGTTGGTGGCGCTCAAGAAGCCTATGGGGTAGACCCAGACATCACTTGTTTAGGCAAAGTGATAGGTGGCGGTTTGCCTGTTGGTGCCTACGGTGGCAAAAAAGAGATTATGGCACATGTTGCGCCAGCAGGCACTATGTACCAAGCAGGAACGCTAAGTGGTAATCCTTTAGCTATGACTGGTGGACTTACGACTATTCAAGAGCTTGCTAGCGATGGTGTTTTTGCTAGCATTGCTGAAAAAGCTGAGCAGTTCGCAAATGGTATGCGTGCAATAGCTGATAAATTAAATGTACCAATGCAAGTTGGTCAGCAAGGTACAATGTTTGGATTCTACTTTTTGAAAGAAGCTAACGCAGTAATTAGTAATTATGATGATGCCAAAGCTTACGCTGATACTGAACGCTACGGCAAGTTCTTCCACTTGATGTTAGCTGAAGGTGTCTATTTGGCACCGAGTCAGTTTGAAGCTGGCTTTATGAGTCATGTACATAACGAGACTGATATTCAGAATACGCTTGAAGCTGCTGAGAGAAGTATTAGCAAGATTGTTGGATAAATTATTACGGTCTATGTTCCCAAATGTCTTCTACAAGTAACAACAATACATAGCGATATAGATTACTGAAGTTCATCTTGAGCACTGGATACTAACGGCATGAAGTCTGATGAGTTGATAACAAAAAACTCCGAGCAAATACTCGGAGTTTTTTGTTAGCTCTGTAATGAAGCTTTTGGTCGATTATTCAATTAAAATGATGGATATCAACTATTCATTTTCCTGTCATTCATGTTTTCAAAAATAAATGGTGGTTTTTCTATATGAATGTATTGTTTTTCACTTTGTCGTTTGAGCAGGAAATCTCGAGCATTTTCTTGAGGTAGAGGTTTCGATAAGTGAAAGCCTTGAATATAGTCACAGTTATAAACTCTAAGCTGTTGCATTTGATCTGGTGTTTCGATTCCTTCTGCTACGACTTGTAAGCCTAAATTATGTGCCATCGAGATAATTGCACGAACAAGTTCTGAACTTTCAGAATCGTCGGTCATGTTTGTGATGAAACAGCGGTCTATTTTTAAAGTATCGACAGGGAAACGTTGTAAGTAACTTAGTGAAGAATATCCTGTGCCGAAATCGTCAATGTATAGTTGAACGCCTAGATTCTTTAGTTCATTTAGAGTTTTCTCGACATTCTCTGAGTTAGCCATAAAAATTTGTTCAGTAATCTCAATCTTTAAATCTGGTGGGTTAAAACCAGTTTCTTTGAGCACGTCTGAAACATAGGTAACAATGTCATTTGTATCAAACTGACGGCTTGAAAAGTTGACACTAAGGGTTATCGCGGGTGTATGGTTTAATTCTTTTTGCCACTCACAAATCTGCCTACATGCCGTTCGTAAAACCCAGCGATCTAATTCGATGATGAGCCCAGTATCCTCTGCAACAGGAATAAATTCTGCAGGTGAAATAAGACCTTGCTCAGGGTGTTGCCATCTGGCTAATGCTTCAAAACCTATAACATTGTCTTCAAGCAACTCTGCGATTGGCTGATAATGAATTGAGAATTGTTCTTCTTTTAAACCTACGCGCATATCATTTTCTAAAACGTGTAGCTTCGCAGCGTTTTGTCGCATTTCTTCAGTAAAGAGTTCAAAGCGTGCTTTGCCTAATGCCTTAGCACGGTACATTGCGATATCCGCATCTCTGACGACATCTTCTGGTGAATTGTAGTCTAAGTTGTTGGCAACAATACCTATACTGGCTGATATGTGAATAACATGTTGCTCAATCTTAAATGGTTTTTCTAATGAAGTTTGAATTTTTTCGGCAATGGATGTAACATCTTTGATTGATTGAATATCTTCCAATAATATTGTGAATTCATCGCCGCCCAAGCGTGCAAGCGTATCGCCACGTTTTAAGTGTCCTTCTAATCGTTTTGAAATCGCTTTTAGTAGAGCATCACCGATAGAATGACCAAGACTGTCATTGACAATTTTGAATCTGTCAAAATCAAGAAACAATACTGCATAAGCATTTTTTGTATCTCGATGGTAGCGGTCGATTGCGTTCTCTAAACGATCGAGAAAAAGTGCGCGATTTGGTGTTTGTGTCAACACATCATGAAATGCATCGTATTCCATTTGTTCTTCAATACGTTTTTTATCTGAGATATCACTTGCGGTATATATGGATCCACTAGTTTTACCATTCAGTTTTGTATAAGGATTTGACTTTACATCGAGCCAGACACTTGCGGACTCCGTTTGTAATTCTGCTTCGAAACAGGTTTGTTTTAAGGATTTTTGCGAGAATAAGTCATTAATATTCTTGCCGATAATGTTTTGAGAATCTAAGTTTAGCAATTCGGACATACGTGAATTTGCGTAGCTTACGCGATTGTTAGAATTTGTCATTAACAATCCTTCTCGCATAGACTCAACTAGACCTTGAAACCTTAGTTGTTGACTATTGATTTTACGCCATCCACGCCAAACAATACTTACCAAAGCAAAATAAAGTAGTAGAAAACCACCGATTAGCGTCATGAATGCATTCGATCGGAGATGTGCGTTGTGTGCTCGAATTTCACCTAGAGTCGAAGAGTGTAAATTAGAGAGGGTGCCTGTACCTAAGTCACTGGTGTTTGTTTGTTGATTATTTAGATTATGACTTGGCTCAGCGGTAGCCATTTTATGATTATGTCCATTATGGATATGGGTATTTGCGCTGCTACTATGTAATCCTTCCGCCTCAGGCATAGTTGAAGCCATAGAAGCATCGTCTGGATTATTCATTGAGGACATTTCTAGTGTTATTTTATCTAGTAAATGGCTTTGATGTTGCATCTCACCATTGACAAGTACTGCCATGCTTACAGCAATTATAGTCATGATTATGAAACATAGTATATTAAATTGAAGTAATAAGTTATTTTTGAGAGCTCGCATACCCCAGCCTCCCAGTAAACTATTCTAAATAGTTAGTGACATCGAATTTTTCAAGTTTCGGATATTAAGATACATCCTAGGGATTTAAAACTTGAAATAGGTCTTTAATTAGCTTCACTATGGACTATCATTAAGCACAAGGCGCTGATAGTTCCGTTAATTAACTGCTTAGTTAATGAGAATGTGGTTTTTAATTACTTTATGTACACTCATTTAGGTGTTTCATTTTTAGCTGAAGGTGTTTACTTCGCTTGGCATCCAGTCAGTTTGAAGCTGGGTTTATGATTTGTGTACATAGCAAAGCTGATTTTCAGAAGACGTTTTGAGGCTGCTGAGAGCAGTATTGTAAAAGTTATTGGCTAATGTAAAGCTGTTATATGGTATTTTGAATTAAGGTATTTCAGAAAATTTTTTAAAGAATCGATGTATTAACAGGTATACGATAATGATTGGAATTAGCAAGACAAGGTACACAAAAGTAGTACCAAAATAGCTCAACTCAATGGGGTTTTTAGAATAATCAGGAAGCCCAATAACTGTTCTTTGTAGGAAATTTACGACGCTGTATCCATTGCGGAAGAATTCAATTGCCAAAAATGTAGTAACAAAGCATAATACTATGGTAGCGGATACATCATTCACTTTAGGTCTATATGTCAGCGTAAACAATATTAAATGTGGAATACTATTCCAAAGCAGAATGTTTGGTATTTTGTATGGCAATCCAGTGATTTCGCTAGTTGGATTTTGATAAAGAATCAGTAGATAGTATGTTAGTGTGCAAATCCACGTAATTAGCACCAAGATTCTAGATAGTAAGACTAACTTATTCGTGTAATTTAATTGAGAAACATGTTTTCTGAAAGTCTGAACCATCAAATAGGATTCTACTAGTTGTCTATAACTGTATTCTTAAAGTTCTGTAGCTATTGTCGAAAGCTGAAATTTAGGCCAAATTTGACTATAAGTTTATAGTTCTGAGATTGTGATCAAGGTATTAAGGTATTGAGGAGAATATGTTCGAATCAGCGTATGAGAAGGTTGGTATTTGGTTGCTAATAATACCTGTGTTGTATATTTTTTACCCAAGACGCCCAAAGAATATTATCGGGAAAATACTTGTGCATTTGCCGTTGTTACTCATACCAATTTATATTCGTTATGAAAGATTAATGCCAATGGAAATGAATATTAGAATCGATTTGCTTCTGTTTTATCCTCTTCTTATTGCAGCAGCAATCATGTATTTGCGGAGGCTCAGTAAGTTGTATTGGTTTAAAAAATAAGTTGAATTGATTTATTAAGTTCTCCAAATTGGACGCGTCAAACAAGTAGGTCCACCAGTCCTATTCTTCGATATTTCCTCACCCTGAAACGCATGAACCACACAACCAGCAGCACGAACAGCTTCAATTGATTTATCATTCCCTGCAACCATCAAACAAGCATTCGGTTCAACCGTCAATATATTCATGCCCTGAGAATCAAATTCTTCAGTAGGCATATCAATAAGTTTGTAGTCTCGCTCAATTAAGAGTTGATATAGCTTAACTGGTAAGAGTGGTAAATAAACTGCTGCTAAATTCCTATCTAACAAGTTTACAAGTGACATGAGATGTAGACATTCATTGACTCCGTGGTAGTAGGGGAGGTCAACGTCAATCACGGTTATGTCGTTTGGTAATAGTGCTTTTAGTTGTTCAATACCTGCATCATTTGTTCGAAAGCCTCGACCTACAATCAAAGTTTGCTCATCCAACCACAAACAATCGCCA
>CALHRJ010000320.1 GCA_938038395.1 uncultured Deinococcales bacterium
CTTGTTCGCTTTTTATTTTATTTCGAAATTTCATGACTCCCCCCTTAGAGAATGATTTGAATGGTATTCGATGTTTTATAGATTAGGTTTAAGCCTGTAAAAATCTTCAAGACAGGTGTTGTTGTGTTGAAACTTTAGCAATAGAACGTTAGACATTAACTATGGATTTAGTTATTCCTGTAAAAAAATCTTCTAATATTGCTTCATTGTTTGTAAAGCTATTTTTAACTTTTGTGTTTGGAAATGAGCTTGCTAAACTGTTTTCTAGAATTAAATGCTAGCGTGAATGCTTAATTTGCTACGGTACCCTGCTTGTTTAAGGGTGCGTTCCAGTCAGGGTTGAAAATGGTTTTAGCACAAATAGAAGTTTTTTAAAAAACTTCCAAGGTGCGTCCTTGTTAACTGGAATAATCTAATGATTAGCTTAGATATTCATTCAACCTTTGGCGGGACGCACCCTTTTTTCATGACATTCGTTTGACTACAGGTATGCTAAACTTTCACATATGCAAAAACTTACTGTCATGAGTCACCCACTGATTCAACATAAGCTGTCAATCTTACGTGCAGATTCAACCAGCGTTCGTGAATTCCGTGAACTCTGTAAAGAAATTAGTATGCTCATGGCCTTTGAAGCTATGAGTGATCTACCTTTAAAAGAAACTACCGTTCAAACACCTGTTGATGTTGCTAAAGCACATGAATTAAGCAAAAAGCTTTCTTTGGTTGTCATTCTTCGTGCAGGACTCATTATGGCAGACGCTATTTTGAATCTTGTTCCTACAGCCAGGGTCGGTCACTTAGGTATGTACCGTGACCCAGATACACTACAACCTGTTGAATACTACAAGAAACTTCCTTCTGACATCGCAGAAAGCGAAGTATTCTTACTTGACCCAATGCTCGCCACAGGTGGTAGTGCCAGCGCAGGTATCGAAGTACTCAAGGCATCTGGCGTAAATCATATTCGTTTGATGTGCATCATCGCTGCACCTGAAGGAATCAAAGCAGTTCATGATGCCCATCCTGATGTTGAAATTATCGTCGCAGCTAAAGACAGTCACTTAAATGATCACGGTTATATAGTGCCTGGCTTAGGCGATGCGGGCGACCGTATTTATGGAACTAGATAAAAGTAACTGTCTTAATACCTGAGTTCATGGCTTAAAATCAAGCCACCGTAATGAAATTCTCACCCCAACTAGCAATGAGGAAGTAGACTAACTAAATGAAAGAGCAACTCATCAACGCTTTACCCATGGTTGTCGTAACTTTCCTGATTGCTTTGGGTAGTGTAGCTTGGCTCGTACCAAAAGTAAGAGCCTTTGCTTTGCGTGTTGGTGCTTACCAAGAAGGCGGTAAAAGCCACGGTATTGGCAAGCGTTTACATAGTGGTGCTTTACCTAACATTGGTGGCGTTGCTATTTTTCTTGGCTTTATATTGTCACTGCTTGCTGGTAGCTTCTTTTTACCCTCACTCATGGGCGACGTGATAATTGATGATGTACGCATCAAGCTTTTAAGCATCGTTCTAGGTGCAACCTTTATGTGCTTAGTGGGCTTCATTGATGACATGTGGGAAGTACCTGTAAGTTTGCGTTTAGCTACACAACTTGTTGCTGCTGGTCTTTTGGTCATGAACGGCATCAAGATAACCTTTATAACAGATTACTTTGGTAACCAAGACTATCTCTTTTTTACTAGCGAATTTCTTGCTACTACCATTACCTTGCTTTGGATTGTTGGCTTTACCAACGCCTTTAACTTTATTGATGGTTTAGATGGCTTGTCTTCTGGAATCGCTGCGATTTCTAGCCTTGCTCTTTTAGCAGTTGCGGTGAATTTTAGTAATCCTGCGACTAGTGCAGCTATGCTACTGCTTGCAGCTATTGCTGGTTCTTCGCTTGGTTTTTTACGCCACAATTTTAATCCTGCAAAAATCATTATGGGAGACTCAGGGGCTTACACCCTTGGTTATGTTTTGGCAGCAGTTAGCGTACTAGGTGCACTTAAAGTAACTGCGCTTGTATCTGTGGCTACTCCTGTGCTTATTTTAGGATTGCCTGTTGTAAACATTACCCAAGTTACAATTAAGAGACTACTTCGTGGCAGAAGTATTGCCATGGCAAACAATGATCACATTCATGACATTATCCGAGAGCGCAGTGGTTCAAAACGATTGACCGTAATCATCTTGTGGTGTGCAACGCTTGCGCTTGGAACAATTGGTATGTTCTTATCTAAAACACCGGCAGAACTAATCTATTTAACTATTGCTGGGACTGTAACCTTGATTGCACTTGTTTGCTTTTTGCGTTTTAGAGAAGCTGCCGAGGAACAAAAGGATTTACGCGATAACAGCATCTAAGCGTCCACACTTTTATCAACATGTCTAAACCTAAACGCATTTGTGTTGCCTTTGGCACCAGACCCGAAGCTAGTAAAATGGCTCCTGTCATCTATGCTCTACGCAAACAAGCTGGTCTGGAACCTATCATTTTAGTGACAGGTCAACACCGAGAACAGCTTGATAGCATGTTGGAAATCTTTGAGCTAAAACCAGACCATGATCTAGACGTCATGCAAGCAACGCAACGTTTACCAGATTTAATGGCAAGAATCGTACCAGAGGCTGCAAATAGCCTACGTGATTTAGAAATCGATTATGTCTTGGTTCATGGCGATACCCTAACATCATTCGCAGTAGCCTTAGCAGCATTTTTCGAGAATATTCCAGTCGCACATGTAGAAGCAGGTTTACGAAGTCATAACCTCAAAGAACCCTTCCCTGAAGAAGGAAACCGTAAACTCACCGATGCTATAACTGATTTAGATTTACCACCAACACAACTTGCTAAAGAAAATCTTATAGCTGAAGGTAAGTCTTTAGAGAATATGATTATTACAGGCAACACTGCTGTAGATGGTGTGCAGTATGCGATTCAAAAAGCAGTTTTAGCAGAGCATCTTAGAGGTAAATCGCTAGTTACCATCACCATGCACCGCCGTGAAAATTTAGAACTTATGCCTGAACTTGCTGCTTGCATTGCAAAGCTTGCCAAAGAAAATCCGCAGTACTATTTTGTTTATCCTGTTCATCTAAATCCCGTGGTACGAAATGCAGTTTATCCAGCCTTAGAAACTATAGATAATGTTCTTTTAGAAGAACCTTATGATTACTTAAATATGCTCGCACTCATGCAAGCTTCTGAACTTATACTGACAGACTCAGGTGGTTTACAAGAAGAAGGTACGGCACTAGGTGTGCCTGTTGTTGTCATGCGCAATGTAACTGAACGACCTGAAGGGGTAACGGCAGGTAGTTTGAAGTTAGCAGGCAACCGTGCTGAATCAGTTTATGCTGTTACCTCTCCCCTTTTACAAGACGCAACTTTACGAAATGCAATGCGAATTAAAAATAATCCTTATGGTGATGGGCTTGCAGGAGAACGGATCGCTCAGGCCGTGGCTTGGCGTTTTGGTTTAGCTGAAAGGCCAAAAGATTGGCAAGCTAGATATTGAAACATGAAGCAAGCTGAATTAGCAGCCATAAACAAAAAAGCTTGGGAAGCAGATGCTTACGCTACTTGGGTAAAAGCTTATGGCACACCTGACGAACAAGCAGCGATACTTAAAGCTGATCCTAAGAAAAAGTTGGGCAGAATTCTGCCTCATTTAGATAGTCTACAAGGAAAAATCATTGCCAATCCATTAGGGTCACATGGCAGAGTGGCTGTGTCAATGGCTTTGCTTGGTGCAGAGGTTACAGTCTTCGATATTTCAGAACCGAATGCAAGGTATGGGCTCGAGCTTGCCAACGCAGCCAACACATCCATTACCTACGTCACCTCAGACTTTATAAAAAGTACCGAAGATAAACAGTACAATCAACACTTCGATTTAATTATCTTAGAACTTGGCATTCTTCATTACTTTTTGGACTTGGATAGCTTTATAGAGGCACTTAGCCAAATACTCAAGCCCAATAGTCAACTCATCCTAAATGAATTTCACCCACTCAACAGAAAAGGCTTTCAAGAAGACACGCAAGTATTTACTGGAGACTACTTCGACAGCAGAACACAAACAGTGCCCGTAGCCTATGCAGACTTCCATAAAACACCAGAACTACTTCCACCTTGTTTAGTTAGAAATTGGACACTTGGTGAAGTCGTTACGAGCTTTGCCCAAAATAATTTTCGTATAGAAAAATTAGTAGAGCTCGCCACAAGACAAAATCCTAAAGTACCTGCCCAATTTACATTAGTTGCTAGCAAAGTTGCTAATCCTACTTGAAGCTCAAGAATTAGCTTTTAACAAATGCTCTAAACAGGG
>CALHRJ010000321.1 GCA_938038395.1 uncultured Deinococcales bacterium
CTCGTCATAATCTTTATCTTTTGCAAGATACTTCAAAAGTGGATAAACTGGCTTTTCGTTAGTCCAATAATCCGTGTTAAAAAAGACCATCGGGCTAACATCCCCAAGACTCGCATAGTGGTTTTGTGTCGCATCTTGAAAGATTTCTTGAATGGTTCCTGCACTACCTGGTGAAAAGATGATGCCATGTCTAGCTAAGGTCACTAAGCCTTCCTCACGCACGCTATTAGCAAAGGACTTCGCAATGTGGGTCGCAAATGCATTTGGTGGTTCATGACCATAAAGCCATGTCGGTATCGCCAAACTAAGGTACTCACCCTTAAATGGATACTTTTCACGCACATCAAACGCTGCTGCTAACCATCTCAAATCTTTATAAGAATCTGCTTGAGATAGCATATGAATCGCATCGTCTAGAGCAGCATCTTCGTAGGCAGCAAAGTAGGCTCCTACATGCGTAGATTCCATAGCACCTGGTCCACCACCAGACATCATCAAATAACCTTCACGCGTTAGAGTGCGCGATAGCCTTGCCATCTTTAAAAAGTCTGGGTCACTGCGGTGCATGTTGTGTCCACCCATAATTGCTACAATTTTTGGACCGCCGAGATTCTCTAAAAAGTCATAAAGCGCATCGGTCATAGCATGATCGTGTAAGCGTCTAGCTAGGGTTTCCATGATGCTATCTGGCTCAGCACGGCCTGTATTTTGCCAATGGGTATAGACTTGACCATCGTAAGTATCGGTATAACTACAAGGGTCTTTCGGATCAAAGTTGTTAAATAGATCGTCAACTGTGTAAAGGTCAGGACGACAAGGCTGATAAGGCAAGCCAGTAAGTTCAGGAAAGATGATTGCGCCTTTCCTTTGAAAGGCTGAGAACATGTCTTGAGGGATTGAACAACCAAGCAGAACAGTATCTGTCAAATCTCTTTTACACAGTTGTTCTGACATTGTTTCTAAATCGAGTCCTTGCAGGACAGTATTTTTAAGGGATTGTTTTTGAGAAAGTAAATCTCTGAGTTGTTGAGTTGAGTGGATTTCTTGCATATACAATCTTATACTAATCTTATGCCAGCTCAAAAACAAAGCATACCTAAACTTACAGAAAAGAAAGTAATTGATTGGATCTCACAGCGAGAATGGAAAAAAGGTCAACCCTATGCAAAAGACGGCAGCTTAGACCATTTGCGTGTTCAGGGAATGGCTTTAAAAGCTGAATGCTGGGGAACTTCGCCTACTCCTTACAGAGTAAAAATTAATTTTAGCAAAAGTGGCATTAAGGATGGTCAATGTTCTTGTCCTGTGGGTTTCGGCTGTAAACATATGGCTGCGTTACTTTATCTATGGGTGAACACACCTGCCATGTTTACCGAAACAGACAAGCTTGATGACATTTTGCAAAAGCATGAAAAAGCCACACTTATTTCACTTATCAAAAAAATGATTGATAAACATCCTGACTTAGAGCGAATCATTGAACTTCAAAATGTGATGGATAAGCCTTTAACAGAAACAGTAGTTCGGAAACAAATCAGAGGAATGCTTAAAAGTCGTCGCTATGATTACGATAATCATTACAATCGTCGAGGTTACTATGACGAATACGACGATGAAGGTGGATTTGATGACATCGAGGAATTGATCGAAAAAGCTGAAACGTACCTTGAAGAACCACATCTAAGTCTTGGCAAACATAAAGATGCAAACATCATTTTTAGAATCGTTGCAGATGAAATGATGGCAGACTATGAAGAGTATGGCTACGGTACTGCTGAGTCAATAATTGACCGCTGTGCAGATGGATTAGGTGAATGCTTGTCAGTATCTACAGCAAGCAAACAACGTTCAAAAATTTTAACAACGATGTTCCACATTTATTCGTGGGATGTAAAACGTGGAGGGTATGGTATTGGTTCTACTATTCCTGAAACATTGGCAACCTACGTCAAAGAAGAAGAACGTATATTACTTCAAGAGTGGATTAAGTCTGAAATTGCTCATGCACCAAAGTCTAAACATCAAAGTGACTATAGAAAAGGTGAGTTTGGTCGTTTTCTATTAGAATTAGAAGATAACAACGATGATGAGGCTTACCTGAAAATTTGTCTAGAAACAGGACGTCATCAGGATGCTATACAAAAGCTGCTCGAGCTCAAACGAATTGATGAAGCTACAGAACTTGTACAACGTCAAGACTCTGCTTGGTCAACACTCAATGCTGTAAAACTTCTAATAAATGCGAATCTCATTGAAGAAGGACGAGTAATTATAGAAGAAGCATATCAACAAAACCCTAGTCATATTTATCAAGACTGGCTAATCGAACATGAAACGCTTCACAAGAATTTCGATAAAGCTCTGGACTATACCTTAGATAAATTCTGGAAACACAGCACCCTATATACCTATACATATATTGAGAGAAGAGCCAAACAAACTAAAACTTGGAAATTACTCAAGCCAAAGCTGATTCAAAAATTGAAAAAGCAAAAAGCATTCATTTTACTCTGCGAAATCTATATTCATGACAAGGATATTGATAATGCTTTAGATAGCTATCAAGACTTAATTCTATCTGACGAACATCATTACCATTCTAAGCAAGGTTTGCAACTTCAGTTAGCTAAGTTAACCGAGAAGACACAACCGTTGGAAGCCATGAAGTTTTACAAGGAGTTACTAGAAAACATTTTAGATAGCAGGAATCGTGCAGAATACGCAACATCTGTTGAGTACCTCAAAGTGGTGAAAAGTTTATATAAAAAGCAAAAAAGACTAGAAGACTGGAAGTATTACTACGAATCAATTCTTCTAAACACCAAACAACTTCGTGCTTTTAAAAAAGAACGTGAACGGTTAGGGCTAACTGAATAATAGTTAATCCCGTCCTAAAGCCTTTCTTTGTGCCTTCGTCAATTTAGCCACAACCAAATCATAGGAATGGTCAATCAGTTCTTTAATAAGCTCATCGCTCAAACGACCATCCATATAAACCGTATTCCAGTGTTTTTTATTCATGTGATAACCCGGAATAATCGCATCATATTTTTGACGCAAAGCTAGTGCGAAATCTGGGTCACACTTAAGATTGACACGTGAAACTTCTTCTTTAAGATTACACAGCGCAAACATCTTCCCTTTAACTTTGAACACCAAAGTATCAAAATCAAAAGGGAACTCTTCTGTAACACCTTGACGGTCATTACAATATTCTCTTAATTCTTCGACTTCAAAACTCATATCAGCCATCTTCTAATACTGCTCGAAAAACTTCTTAACACTCACAGCAGCTTTATAGCCAATGAGTGAATCCAAAACTTCAATATCGGCAAACTTAATTTCATCAATGCTAGAAAAGTGCTGCAACAACCTATCTCGCTTTGTCGGGCCAATGCCCTCAATATCATCAAGAACACTGCGCTGCATTGCTTTACCACGTTCTTTACGGTTAAAACCAACAGCAGTACGGTGCGACTCATCCCTAATTGCAATTAGTAGGCGAAGTGCAGGATGTGTTTCTGGCACAAGAATATCATCTTTACCTTCACGAATAATCGTTTCGTATTTTTTAGCAAGACCAAGCATAGGTATATCCACACCAGCTTCTTTTAAGCCTTTACGGGCGCTCGTAAGCTGACCTTTACCACCGTCAATTAAAAGCAAATCGGGCATAGCCATTTTGTCTGCTAAAGAACCAGAGAATCTTCTGCGAATCACTTGTTGCATTGAGTAGAAATCATCTGGTTTATCCAAACCTGTAATTCGCATTTTGCGGTACTCACTCTTTTTAGCACGTCCACCTTCAAAAACTACGATGCTTGCTACTGTGTGCGTGCCCATCAGGTTAGAAATATCAAACCCTTCAATGCGGTAAGGTGCATTTTCAAGCTCTGCTAGTTTGTGTAGTTCCCTAACACCTGGGGCTTCACCACGTTTTTCGAGTAAAGCAATCTCTGCTTCTAGACCATTGGTCGCATTTCGCTGAGCCATTCCCATTAACTCAACCTTTTCACCACGTTGTGGTGTGCGTAGGGAAACTTTTCGGTCAGCAGTTTCACCAAGGTAGTCTTGCCAAAAGCTTAGCTCCATACCCACTTCAGGAACAAGAATGACAGGGGGTATGTGTGTAGCTTGCCCATAGTAGCTAGACATAAAAGGTTCAATGATTTCACTTGCTGTAGCCTCATTTGCATTGGTTAAGAAACGCTTATCCCGACCAATCACACGACCTTTTCGCATTTGAAAAAGCTGTACCATGGCATAGTTACCTGCTTGGGCTACACCTATAAAATCAAGGTCATCATTATTTGCTTGAACCATGTTGGTGTTGTAGCCTGTAAGTCGTTCGACTGCTTGAATCCTATCTCTATAAAGCATAGCAAGTTCAAAGTCTTTGCGGGATGCAGAAGCTTTCATCTCTTTTTCTAGATCTTCAATAACCTCAGAAACACGCCCTTCTAAAAAAGCTTTTACTTGCTTCACAGTCTTGGCATATTCTTCAACAGTTGTATTATCTACACAAGGTGCTAAACAGCGGTTCATGTGAAACTGTAGACATGGTTTTTTACGCATTTTAAGTGGAATACCACTGTTTTCTCTAAGTTGAAATACTGAACTAATAAGTTCTTGTACTCGCCTGACTGAACCAGCATTTGGAAAAGGTCCAAAATACTGTGCGCCATCTTTCTTTACTTTGCGAGTAAAGATAAGCATTGGGTA
>CALHRJ010000322.1 GCA_938038395.1 uncultured Deinococcales bacterium
AAGCGCAATATCTTGCCATTTTTCAAGTACGGTTTCGAAGCCTGAAGCATCATATAATTGAGGTCGGCCTGAAACTTTCGGTTTTGCGTATGGTCTTTGCAAAAAACGAACATTACCAAGTAGTGCTTCTTCTTGTGAGTAACGCTGTTTTACAGGTGTCTCTCTATAATTATGTATAAATGCGTCTAAAGTTTCTATCAATGATTTACTATTATCGCTAACGAATAATCGTTTACTTACTTCTGCTTGCGTTCCTGAACTTTCAGCAGCTTTGGATGGATTAACTGTTTGAGCTATTTTTGAGATAAGTTTAGCAACACCAGATTTTGAACCTTGTTCTGCAAGATAAGAAACAGGGGCTTTCACCTCTCCTAGACTGTTTGGGTCAAAGAGTCCAAAACCATCTAAACGAGTTGGTATTTCAAGTTCACCTTGTAAAATACCTGTTACAATAGTTTCTTCCTCAGCAGTTAAGCTATCACTTTTAGCTTCTTGAAATGCTTGTGTGATTTCTTGTGTTTTTTCAACTTGACGCTCAGCTTTTTTGAGTTCAGAAAGGAGCTCGAGCCCTGCAAATCTCACAGGTGCTTTCCTACTCACTGTAAGCCTATCAACACTTTCAAAGACAGCAGCATCATCTTGACTCAATAGCAACGTTAATATACTACGGCGCAAACTCGCTGTTTTACGTGTCAGCAAACCCTCCATCATTTCAACATCTTCAGAACGAAGACCAAACTTTGCCACTTCCTTAATCGCAGTTTCTGAAACTGAGGAATTTCTATCTGTCACAAATTGTAATAAGGCGTCTCTATAACTTGTATCGTTATAGTCTGTTGCTTTAGCTTGAGCAGTTAACAGGCGAATGACACGACCTTTACCATAAGAATCCATATCGCCTAAATAAGGCATTAGACGTGTGATTGGTCTATCTTCAAGCGCAGAAAAAAGCACATTGACAACTTTTTCCCGCTCCAACACACGCTCATTCCATGGCCAGATTATAGATTCGAGTTTTTTAGTTTTAGAATTAGGCAATCTAGCAATGAATGTTTCTACTTCTTCAAAATAACTTGGTAAGTGTTTAAAACTACCATCAACCATACGAAAGCTATCTAAAGCTGTTAAGGCTATTTGCAATGACTCATCATGCAACAATGGTAGTAAAGCTTGCTGAGCATTTTTTGTACCCAGCATCTTGGCAAGATGTGCTGCTGCAAATCGGCGCTCGTCATCGGCATCATCAAAGGTATTTTGAGCTGCTTCAAGTGCTGCCTCAACATCGTGGTAAGCAATGGTCCACAGTGCTAAGAATAATTCTTGACCACTTCCATTGTTTAAAGCTTCCTGCCGTTTTGCTTCATCGTCAAAATAATCAGCGACCTCGACTAAAAGTGCATCGAGTTTTTTACTTTGCCCTGTTTCAAACTGAAAGCCAAACCAGACATTTACGGAACTCACAGACGCAGAAAAACGAGAAAGATTGTGTTCTGCAATTAAGCGCAGCATTCGTTTATAGGCTTCAGGGTGAGACTCATCTACATAAGTCAAAATGCTTTGGCGCAAGCCTTCTTGGCGCTGAGCTGCTAACAAAGTTTTTTCAACTGCTATCCAGGCCTCTTCTTTGTCACACATCATAAATGCATTTAAAACATGTCTGCCCATGGCAGCAATTTCATGGTCCCCAACAAGTG
This sequence comes from uncultured Deinococcales bacterium, assembly GCA_938038395.1. Classification (GTDB taxonomy): domain Bacteria; phylum Deinococcota; class Deinococci; order Deinococcales; family Trueperaceae; genus CALGZD01. The sequence goes on from CALHRJ010000322.1 coordinate 1,695, forward strand.
ATGCATATAAAATATCGTATACTTTTGAATCACCTACATTAATGCCAGCAGCCAACAAAGGCGCAACCGTCATAGGTCTGTGAATATAGGCCGCCCAAGTTGCAAACCACTCTAGGTCTTCACTGGCAGCTAAAGTATCTATAAGCAAAGTTCGTATGTATTTGCTGGCTGCTTCAAGTTGGACAGGGTGACTTGCTTTAAAACGAAAACTTCTACGACTATAGCCTTGTTGATAAGGTTGTGTCTTTTTTAATTCCCAAGCAGCTAGTGCTGCTTCAGGAAACTTTGGAAAGAGTATTTCAAATAGACTTAGCTTTTCTTTTGAATTAAGTTGCTCGAGCCCCTCCCCCAAAGTGCGCCAATGATCTACTTCAAACTTTACCTTCGACTTATAACCATAGGTTTCATCAGAAATATAACCATGTTTTTCTTCTGACTGACTTAGGTACTGTATAAAACCTTCAGCAAGTGTCTTTAGTTTTTTAGGTGCTTTGGCAACTCGCATTTGCAAATTTGCCAAAGCATTTAAATCGATAAATTCAAGTAAACGCTCTCTTGATTCTTCTCTAGGTAACATAGCTTAACCACCCGCCAAAGGTACTAAACGCAAAAACAAAACGTGACTTTGTGGCTCGAGCCTAAACACATCATCAAGCTTTTCGATTTGTACATCGTCTACAAAAACATAATAAAAGCCATCAGCAAATGCTAAGAGCGCAGCTTCAACCGCTTCGATTGGGTCAACTTCTTGTATAAAGTCTTTAGCAGCAGAATCAATTTTGCCAATTGCCTTACCTTTTTCAATGTCTTCTTTTGTTAGGAGTCTGCACAGCTTGCGTTCTTCTTGACGCACATGAAAGGCTTCGACTTCTTGTAGCACCATTTGCTTCAGAAAATCACGCAGTACGATTTCTTTTCCTTCAAGCTTTGCCTGCTCAAGACTGTCAAGCTCCCAAGGTTCATACGGGCGTTTACGTTGTCCAAGAACTTTACTTTCTATAACCATCTTTATCTCCCAATTAAGATTGCTAGTTTTCAAGCTTAACTTACCTAATTTTTATATTTACTTGTCCTAACACTATTGCTACAGCAAATATTACCTTATTTATTCAGGTATATCAACTCAAGTCATTCTATCCTTCAAAGTTATGACCTACAAATAACAGGGTAAATCACTTCAATTGGTATTATACTAGGCTATCGACAAAAACCCTTAATGTATTGAAATTAGGTCAAATATGAGTCAAGAAAATATACTAGATAAGAAAACTGTTGCAAACCAACTAAAGGAAGCTGCAAAACTGCTTGATGTACTTGGAGAAGATAGCTTCAAGGCTAAAGCTTTATTGAGTGGCTCCAGAGCCTTAGAAAATTACTCAGGCGATTTCGCCGAACTGATGCCAGAAGATTATGCTGAACAAAAGCTCACCAGCATTCGTGGCATTGGCAAAAGTCTTGCTGAAGATATCTACGCCATTCGGGACCTTGGCAGCTTGCCGCTACTTGATGAACTATACGAAAAAGTACCTGAAGGTGTGCGTGACTTGTTCTCTGTTTCTGGCTTAGGGGCTAAAAAGATTGCCTTACTCTGGAAAGAAGACATTGACAGTTTAGAAAAGCTCATCGCAGCCAGTGAATCTGGTCAAGTTGCTGAACTAAAAGGCTTTGGCAAAAAGAGTGCTGAAAGCTTTATTCCTGCTGCTCAATTTGCAATTGAAGCTAAAAAACGTATGCGGATTGATGTTGCTACCGCACTTGCTGATAGCTTTGAAGAACAGTTACTAAGTCGCTTGGCAAAGCTGCGGATATCGTTTGCAGGTAGTTTGCGTCGCCAATGTGAAACTGTTGGTGATATTGATGTTATTGTCACAGGTCACGAAATGAGCGAGATTGTTGCAGCCTTACACGACTTTACCAGCGAAATTATCGTGACAGAACCAACAGTTTCCTTTAAGTATTTGAAACGTGAATTTGAACTCATGGTTACAAAACCCAATACCTTTGGCGCAATCTTAGCTGTTTGGACAGGTAGCATAGCCTTTAGGCACAACTTGATGGCCCAAGTTGAATTGCAAGGATTAAGCTTAGACGATGATGGTTTACAAGATAAAGATGGCAAAGTGCTTGATACCCCAAGTGAAGATGATTTCTTTACTGCGCTTAAAATGCCCTACATCATTCCAGAGCGTCGTGAATTTTCGATTGTTCATCCTATAGAGGGTGTGCTCGAGCTCGAAGACATCCACGGCCTTATCCACAATCACTCAACGTGGTCCGACGGTGCCCACAGCCTCGAAGAAATGCTTGAGGAAGCCATAGAACTAGGCTTTAGCTATCTTGCTATGGCAGACCACTCAAAAAGCTCCGCTGTTGCCAGTGGTTTAAGCATAGAAGAAGTTGAGGCCCAAGGCCGAGAAATTGAACTGTTACGACAAGACTTAGATTCTGAAGAATTCCAACTTCTACACGGCATGGAAGTAGACATCATGACAGATGGCACATTGGACTATCCTGATGATGTTCTGGCACAACTTGATTACTGTGTGGTGAGTGTCCATCAAAATTTCACCTTGAGTCAAGCTGATCAAACTGCTCGTATCATCAAAGCAGTCGAAAACCCCTATGCGAATATTTTGGCTCACCCTACAGGACGGTTGATTTTAAGACGTCCAGAATATGCACTCGACCTAGACGCCGTTATAGACGCTTGTGCTGCAACTGGTACTGTAATAGAACTCAATGCAAGCCCATACAGGCTTGACTTAGACTGGCGCTGGATTATTCAAGCAAAAGAAAAAGGCTGTAAATTCTCCATTAATCCTGATGCGCACAGTATCAATGGCTATGATGTTTTGCCCTTTGGGGTTAACATCGCTCGTAAAGCTGGCTTGACTAAAGAAGATGTTGTAAATACCCAGACAACAGGGAAAGCGTTTGTCAAAACGCTTAAAAAGCTAAAGAAAGCAAAATAATAGCTTTTTCAGCCGTGTAACTTGGACACCTATACCAAACTACATATTCAACAAGCAATCTAGTTGCACAAACAATAATGGGTGACTGAGTGTGGTAGAACTCAGCCACCCATAGTCTTGTGAACACACCGATAATGTGCTGTAGAGGTTAGCTTTAGTCTACCTTGCTTAAGTCACTATAACGTCAATAGAAAATTTTGGGTTAGTTCATTTATTCTTAATATTATGGGGCTCGAGCCTTAAGTTACTTAAACCTAAGCTAGTTAAACAGTACATTTCACACTCACAAAAATAGTTAAGCGCCATTTAAAAGCCAGTGTTACCTAATTGCTACAGGTTTTTGAACATGCCAAAGCAATATTCTAGCTATTTTTTTTATTCCACTAACTATGTAGTCTAAAACTGGCAAGTTTTATCGCCTAATTGATGATATTTCTCTTATGGCTCAAGCTCTAAACTATATGGCATCATGACACGTCCTCTCTCAGACTTTGCTTTAAACAATTTGGAAGAACAGCCTTCAGAAAATACTAAAGAGCCAACCATAGAAACAACAAATATTGCTACTATCCCAGAAAATATCCATAATGAAACAGTTTCGCTAGACCTTAGTTCGATAGATCCATTAGAAGTTAGTTTATCTCTTCAAGCTAGTCAAGCTAATCAAGCTAATCAGGGCATGCAAAAAACGCAGCAAGAACATTTCCGCCTCATTGCAGAAAATATAAACGATCTAGTTTGCATGCATGACGCTACAGGCAAGCTTTTATACGTTGCATCTTCAAGTAAAGAGCTGCTTGATTACAACAATGATGAACTTATCAATAAATACCCCGAACAATTTGTTCACCCTAATGATTTAAGCAAAGTACACTCAGCGCTTAATGTTTTTATTGAAAATCAAGCTGGTCACACAAGCAACGACAAAAATAAACCAACGATGAGCTTTCAATTCAGAGCCGTACATAAAAATGGCCACTTTATTTGGTTAGATTGCCAGATACAAGGCATTTTTGATAAAGCTGGTACCTTGGTTGCACTTATAAGTACATCAAAAGATATAAGTAAATCACATATTACCGAGAAACAACTTCGCTACCACGCAACACATGACTTACTGACAGGTCTAAATAATCGTCATCTATTTAAAGAGCGATTATCACAAACACTTGAAGAACTCTCTGCTGAATCACGCAATGGCACATCAGAAAATTCCAATAAGCAAATAGCAGTACTCCATGTTGATATCGACAGATTCAAGTTAATTAACGAGAGTTTAGGTCATCAAATTGGCGATAAGCTACTTCAAGCCATCGCTCACCGTATCAGAAATGAAGTTCACGCAGATGATTTAGTAGCACGTTTAGGTAGTGATGAATTTTCTATTTTACTCTTTGATGTCGAAAGTCAAGACGATGCTACTAGAGTTGCAGAACGCATTCAAGAAAAACTGCAACAAGCCTTCAAAGTCAATAAACAAAATATATTTGTGACAGCCAGTATCGGTGTAGTTTTTTCTATGACTAACTCACAAGATGAACATGATAGCTCCGAAAATCCTGGTGCACGAGAATCTAAGATCCAAAGTCCTAAGTCAATTAATAAAAACATAGCAGTCAATAGCTCAGTCTATACAAGTGTGGATGCTATGTTAGGTGACGCTGAAATCAGTATGTACCGCTCAAAAACAGGTGGAAAAGCTCGCTATACAGTCTTTGATAAATCTGTTCACACCGATACAAACGCGGTTAGACGCTTAAGGTTAGAATCAGATTTAAGAGTAGCTGTTTCAAACGATGAACTCTTCCCTCTGTACCATCCAATCCTGACACTTCCCTCAAACAAACTCACAGGCTTTGAAGTTCTACTACGTTGGCAACATCCTGAATTTGGTCTTATTTCACCTGTTGAATTTATTCCAATTGCAGAAGAGACGGGTTTAATTACTGAAATTACACTTTGGCTATTAGAAAAGGCTTGCCACGAACTTGTTATTTGGCAAGACAAAACAGGCTTTGATTTGAACTTAAGTATAAACTTGTCACCTCGAATGTTTAGCATTCCAGGAATTGATAGTGAATTAAGTAAAATTATTGAACAGTTCCCTATAAACCCACAGAGCATCAATCTAGAAATTACTGAAGGTCTACTCATGGAAGATATGGAGTATGGTGCTGAGTTACTAAACCGTCTGCGTAGTCGCGGTATAAGAACACACATAGACGATTTTGGGACTGGCTATTGCTCACTTAGTTATCTGCATACCTTACCTATTGATGCTCTAAAAATAGACAAATCATTTATTAGTGGAAAAGGTGAGTTACACTCTGGGATTGTTCAAACTATTATTAACCTAGCGCACAACCTAGATATTCCAGCCATTGCTGAAGGTATCGAAGATACCCATCAACTTGATATTTTAAATACCCTGAAGTGTGATCAGGCACAAGGTTTCTTATTTAGCAAACCTATTACAGTTGCAGACGTCAATACTTTCTTAGAACGTCATACATCTTCTGGTTATATTGTAGGATTTGAAGGCTTAGATAAAATAGAAATGCCCCGCCAAAACATCAACGGCACCTGATAGACACTCCTTAGGGCTGCTTCTTCCGACCTGACCCAATTCGAAGGCTACCACCGCGTTAAGCCGACGGAGCGAAGAAAAGTGTATCAGTCTGAAACAGCTTTGTAAAGGATATTTTTACAGTTTGCCCCTTTTCAAAAATTGATTAAGGGGCTTTTACTTTTGAAGTTGAACATATGTGTAGTAAACAAATGAATTAGACCTGCTCTTTTGATCAACTACATTTTGTAAGGCACGTATACAACTCGATAAAAATCACATAAGACTAAACTGAAGTAGTATCAGATAACATAAATCTAAGACCTATGGTTTAACATAGTCCGTCGATAAAGCCGCTATATAACACTGAATAAAAACAAACAAATCATAGGTTTAAATGCACTGCATCAGCAAATACTGTTAAATGATTCAAAATTAAGTACATTTTTGACAAACCGTCGTAACATCTTTCACCACAGCTTGATACATATACTTTGGTACCTTGATAACGTGACCGCATTTGAATTTATGGATGACTAAGGTATCCAACATATCATCTATCATGTCGTCTTTTAAGTCAGCTCGAGCTCCAACTAGCCTTGATTGAATCGGTACAGAACTAATCGCTGAAACATCTTTCAATGCTGGATGCTTGAGTGAGAGTACCTCAATGATGTCATCAATGATTTCTTGCCAACTTGGCACAACCATAATTTAAACTCCTAAAGTTATCTTGAGGCTCTTTAACTATATTAAATGAGTGTTATCTAAACGTAAAATGAATTACCAACTCAGGCAAAATGGACTAAAGAAATTGTGGTTCTATGATTAATTGTGTGGTAACTCAGTAAGAGTTAGGCTGAAAAGCTCGATACATACAGACATTTCAGTAATTCTGAAAGAAGATACCCCTCAAAAGCTCAAAGAGCCGAAATTATTTGTGTAGGATTTGTATTTCCTAAGTAGCAAGGCAAACGTATGTTTGACTATTTTGAAGCTACACCTGTATCGAATGTTCAATCCTGTAGAAGTTAAGGACCTATCAGATCATGTAACTTAAGTTTGCGCAAGTACTTAGTCTTCCTTTTAGGAAAGCTATTCACAACCTCTCTAAAATCAAAGAGGAATTACTCACCACGAAATCAAAAAATATCTACCTGTACGCACTCATTCTTAACTTTTCAATTCTAAAGGCTAGACAAACCTACAAAAGTTGTCTAAACTAAAGCTATGCAATTAGCAAAGGCTCGTAACCGAGTTCGAACACCACGAAGCTACAAGTGGCACCATCAGCGTTGGTAATCGTTCAATAAGTGGACATTCAGCAA
>CALHRJ010000323.1 GCA_938038395.1 uncultured Deinococcales bacterium
CCAAGTGCCTATGTTTGTTATACACAAAAAAGGTTTGGAACTGAATGCTCAAAACCCAACCTTGCTTTATGCCTACGGTGGCTTCAACCATTCTATAACGCCATCATTTTCTATTAGTCGTATGGTCTGGATGGAAATGGGTGGTGTACTAGTCGTTGCTAACATTAGAGGTGGCGGTGAATATGGCAAAGATTGGCATGAAGCAGGTACTGTTCACCAAAAACAGAACTGTTTTGATGATTTTATTGCCTGTGCTGAACATCTTATAGAAACAGGTTATACCTCGACACCAAAACTAGCCATCGAAGGACGTTCCAACGGAGGCCTTCTGGTAGGCGCATGTATGACACAGCGACCAGAACTTTTTGGTGCTTGTTTACCTGGTGTAGGTGTTTTGGACATGCTTAAGTTTCACGAGTTCACAATCGGCTGGGCGTGGGTGAGTGACTACGGTAGTAGTGAAACAGAAGATGAATTTCATTCTCTTTATGCTTATTCACCGCTGCATAATCTTAAAGAGGGTACAGCTTATCCACCAACCTTGGTAACAACTTCGGACCACGATGACCGTGTTGTGCCAGCGCATTCATTCAAGTTTGCTGCTCGCTTACAAGAAGTTCATAAAGGTGATAATCCTGTACTTATAAGCATTGAAACAAAAGCAGGTCACGGTATGGGTAAACCTACTGCCATGCTTATAGAAGAACAAGCTGATCAATGGGCATTCTTGGTTAAAGCATTGAATATTGAAATTTAATGCTAACTCTCCCTATTTCTTCCTTTATACAAAGCGTAAACTAGGTGTGTGGATACTGAAACTCAAGAATTAGATTTTAAGGTTTTCGAAGCACCATCAGGTGAACGTTTAGATATTGCTTTAGCACAATTGCTGGAAGAAAGCCGTAGTTTCGCGAAGTATCTTATTGTGGGTGGTTATGTTCAATTAGACGGCAAGCCAACCGAAAAGCCAGCTTACAAATTGCATGGTACAGAAGTCATCACAGTCATGATGCCACCACCACGTATGCCAACAGTGGTTGCCGAAGATATTGAGCTAGACATTGTTTATGAAGATGACGATATGGCCGTTATTAATAAGCCACCACAACTGATTGCTCATCCAACAGCTAGCATTCGTACAGGCACAGTTGTAAATGCACTTATGGGGCGCATTGCTTTAGCAAAAGAAAAAAGTTCTAATCCTGCTGATGAAGAGTATCGTCCTGGCATCGTACACAGGTTAGATAAAGATACCTCTGGTGTCATGGTCATAGCCAAGCATGATGAAGCACATAGAAACATTAGTGCTGCATTTAAGCAGCGTATAACCCAAAAAGAATATATTGCTATTGGCATTGGCAAAATGGACGAAGAAGTCCATGTAAATGCACCGATTGGTCGCAATGTACATCATGCCTATAAAATGGCCGTTGGTGGGCATAGCCCAAAAGAAGCCAGTACTCGCTTTCATTTACTTGCTACCGCTAAGCATCCTCAACTAGGACAGCTAAGTTTGGTCAGGGCAAAGCCCCGCACAGGTCGTACCCATCAAATACGTGTTCACATGTTGCAAATTGGTGTACCGATTTGGGGCGATGAACTCTATGGTCGTGCTTCGACGACTATGCCAAGACAAGCGTTACATGCATTTGGACTTACCTTGCCACATCCACGAGATAATCAACCTGTTAGCTTTAATGCGCCAATTCCAGTCGATATGATTGAAGCTTGGCTTAAAATTGGTGGTACGTGGCCTAAAGAATTAGTATAGCAGTAATTTCTTTGCTTATTGTTTACTGTTGTTAGCAGACTTGTTGTGAAAAGACTTGTTGTGAAAAGCTAAGGAAAGCCTTGAAAAACACATAAAGCTTTTCCATTCCTTAATTATACTGCATGACTTAACGCTTGATTAATGCCAATGTAGCGGCAAAACATAAAACTGTGAGACTTACTCTCTATACTAGTTCCATATGTCGTTGCCTCTTGAAGTGGTCCTAGAACTCTATGACTACAAAATTACAGACCTTGTTAATAAACGTAAGCCACAAGGTGGTTTCAAGTCAGTTTTGGAACTTCGTGATGTCTTAAAAAATGCAGCGCTGACACCAGCCCAACATAAGAAGTTTACTGAATCCTCAGCGATTTTAGCTGAACTTGTTCAAGAAGCAATCTTGAAAAAAACTAGAGTTGAGTCATCGGCTAGTTCTTCTGAGTCGTCGGCTAGCACTGATTCTGTTAGTCAAAATCTACAACGTCAAACTGATTCTGATAATCTAGAACCTACAAACTTTGACCAAAATCTGGTTGATATAACAGGTGAATCATCAATAGGACATTTAGATGAGCAGCAGGTACAAGCAACAAAATTAGTAGATTCATCTTTAACTCAACCTCAGGTATTAAAAGAACAGGCTGTGAAACCTCAATCTGTTCCACCATTAAAATCTTCATCTGTAGAGGTTGCTAAGCTAGTAACACCCAAAACTACCAGTGACTTTGACTTTTTAGATGGTCCTGATGCAAATGATGATTTTAGCTTCCTAATTGAACCTGATGAAATTAATAATGAACATTCGGTACTACATGAACCGTTTGATCCATCGCAACAAAATAGTTTTGCTAATGCTCCACAAAATGAAGATGCATTCGTAGAAACATATGTAGATCCGATATCTGCAGAAAAGTCAAATTCAGGTACTCAAATGAATAGGACTATGACCAACGATTCATCTGGACTTGCGATGAAAGCAGCATCAGCACAGACTTCGCCTGATGTGATGCATCAAGCTCCAGCTCAATCCGATGAGTTTTTACCTGAAGTAAGCAATCAAACTACTCAAGCAATTCAAAAGCAAGTAGATCAAGTATCTCATCCGGCTCTAGCTGTGACGCCAGCAACGATAGCATCAGGACAAAACAATAGTATGCCAGAACGTTCTCAGGATGATTTTGATGACGATTTTGGTGATGAAGGACTAGACGATTTTGATGCAATTATGTTACCTCCTGAACGACAGATAGAAAGTGCTGAGCAAGAAACGTTTTCTTCAGTAGTGTCTGAGCGTAAAAGTGAGAGTAAAAGTGTAGATGCGGATAGTTTTAGATTAGAAGACTTTAGTCTTGATGATTCTGAAACAAACGTTAACTCAATTACGACTGTAGAAAAGAATTTAGAACAACCTGACGATGATTTTAACGGGCTTATTGAGTTAGATGATAATGATTTTGATGAAACCCCATCACAGACTACTTTAGAAGCAGGTATGCTTGATTTAGGTGCAACAAATTTTCACGATTATAGTGTTGTTTCAACAGGGCTTGTGCAAGGCATTGTTGAGGAAGACTTTATGCTTGTAGATGATACATCAGAAGACTTCAGTCAAGAATCGTCGAGCAGAGCAAGTGTAGAAGCGAATCAATCTATAGAGAGTAAAGGAAGTAGTATACAAGCAGATGAAGGTGATTTTATGCTTGTGGATGATTTTGATTTGGATAACTCTCTGCCAACTGCTCAGAATTCTCCAAGTTCAAAAGCGCAAACAGCGCAGCAGGTTGATCAGCGAAATGAATCTACCCAAAACCTTAAAACAATAGTGCCTTTAGATGCTTTTGACGCCCACGAGATGCAAGCAGAAGTGATGCAGCCCAGAACCTATAGTGAAGAGGATGACTTTGACGATGATTCTTTAATGGTTTCAGGGGATGGTTTGTTTGATGATGATTTTGTAAAGGAAATATCTGCAAAACAAAGTCCATCAGGTAATGCTTCTGATGCTAGTGCCAGTATCAAGCATGACAATATCAAAAATGGTTTTGAAGCTTTGGGTGCACAAGTAGGTGATAGCCAACAAGCTCTTTCACCGAGTATTGAATCTGACCTCAGGCAACCTAGCACACAAGCACAACCTAGCACACAAGCACAACCGAAGGTAGTTGAACAACAAAAAGCTGCTTCAGGCAGTGCAGGAGGTTTTGATGGGTTTGACTTAAACTTTAACCTTGACTCAGAAACAACTAGTTCTCAAGAAGCTGACGCTGCTAATGGAGCTTCTGTAGAAAGCCTCGACGCTATAGCTTCAGACACTCAACAAGAACAAGCTCCTGAAGATGATAATAAAAGTGATGGTCTCTTTGGAGCGTTGGGTAGCATTATTATGGGTGGAGGTGATGAAAAAGTAGAAGAACATAACTTTTCACATTTACCGTCGAATAACAGACGCTCTCAAAACTTTGATTTTATGTCTAATGAGCTTAGTAGTGTGGTGGAATCAATTAGTGAGTCTCAACTTGCTGAGGAAGAAGAAGAGCTCGAGCGCATCCGCGCCCTCGCTGTAAAAGTTTGGCTATATGACCTTCGCAGAGAACTTGACAAGCTATCCTTTAGCTTTAGATTTGAACCTGGTCGCAATACTGTAAGGCTTATTTACGCAATCATGCGAAATCTACAGCGCTATTCAAAAAATCCAGATTTTGCAGAAGATATTCATCTAGATCACTTTAAGGTTATAGAAGCCTTTCCAGACTACGATAATCCATTGGTGCCTCTAAGACGGCTTGAGGATATTCGAGCTGTCACCGATGTATTTGTTCAAACTATTTTTAGCTTTAAAAGTAAAGGTAGTGAATATAAGCATCTAAAGATTCCACAAGAGGGTGTACTAGAATACCTACAAAAATTTGCCTATCTAGTTGCAGAAAATCCATATGCTGGCAAAATGACATTAATTGAAAATAGTCATCCTGAAAGCCAACGCATTAAAGAAGCTATTCAAATGGTGGAAATGGATGATATTGGTTTCGAAGCAAAACGTATTGAGCGAGCACGTTTAGAGAAGAAACTGGCGAATGCCTTATCCTCTGAAGAGGCAAATAGCAGTATGTTTAAGCGGGATTTGAGACTTTACCATGAGGCAGTAACGAATCTCTTTAGATGGCTTTACATTTTGCTACCTTCTAATGTTGGGGGCATGGCTACTTTACCCAAGCTCGAGGGCGATATTATTGCAGCAAAGAACCCTGCGTTAAAGCGGTATAGACAAGCTACAGATAGCGATGCAATTACTCTGCAACTTAGCGGTCCTGTTAGATGTCATTTAGATAGTCTTGAAGTTGCAGTTATTAAAACAGGTAATGTTTGGGATCTTTTTTGTGGTGAAGAAAGCACAGAACTCAATGAATTAACACAAATAGATGCTTCAGGACGTCAAATTGAAGCTTTTGTAGAATCTGATTATTTACACTTGCGTGTAGCAAACAAATCTAGAACCTTACCGCAATTACTTAGTGAAGGTTTGTTGCTTCACTGGATGATTGTTGAAGAAGTGTTTGACGATTTCGCAATGATTTTGAAATTTATAACTAATATTAGTGCATCAACATCGCAGCTACACATGATTCGTTCGATTCGACAATTTATCAAGCTATGTGAGCAGAGCCAAAATTCACTTCAAGCAATGATGGGCTTTGTAAATGCAGCTCAGAAAACTTGTGATACAAGATTAACTAATGAAATAGTCAATGAATTTTTCCAAAAGATTGAACTTTTACTTGATGCTGGCGGCAGTAGATTAACAAAAGTATTGGAGTTTTTTGGTTTACAAGATTCGAAGATTTATCTTAGTGAAATACTTGAAGAGTCTGAAAATATACAGTTTTCAGGTAAAGCATTTAAGATTCGAAAACTTGTTAATTTAGGTGATACTGAAAATTTACTGCATACTGGTTTTGCTTTACGTACGACAACCCAGTTAGAAAATGAAGAAATGTTCCTACTGTCAACACCTGATGGCCCAATATTCGTCTTAGATGAGCTATCACTTTATGACATCAAACGTGGCTACGTACTCTTTGCACAATCTGGTATGCAGGTTGCGGGTATTTTCTTACCAAGTAAAGAGGCAGTAACTGCAGATGAAGTTTATTCCTAAGATTTTTTCGTTTGTCTAAACGTATGCTTATGAAAAAGAATCATGTCCTAAAGTTAGCAACAGCTACTAAATTAGTAGAAAAACTACCTTGACATATCGCTTGCTTTTTAAATCACGTATAAAATCAACCTCAGTTTAAAATTTTTCTATACCTGTTGTTACACGCTTAAAATGGTATTTGCAGAAAAACAATGACAATATTATCAGATGAGTTAGCCCCATGGTGATATTTCTATTTCTTCATAGGTCTTCAACATTGAAATAATAACGTTGCTAGTTATTAAGATCTTTTTTGCAATTGCTGAAAGTGTATTAATTCACCGTATTGGCTTGAGTTCATGCATCGTTCTGGATTGAATAGGTTGACTAAATAATCAAGATTGACAACATATCTACAGGTTCATATACTCGTTGGAATGCATGATATTTTTTCTAAGCTATTTATCGTCCTTTTAAGTTGAAGATTTTCTAGAACTATCTTTGATTAGATGGTTCGGTAAGTTTAAACTAACTCGATTCAGATTTTGTATTTAGTAAGATGCAGCTTCAAAATACTGCTTTAGATTTGAATGAGTCTGTTTGACATTAAAGCAAAATTGCCTTAGATAAAGTGAGAAGGGAAGACTAAGTATGTCCGCAAAAAATTTGTACCAAAAGGTTTGGGATGCCCATTCAGTAAAAAAACTGGCAAATGGTCAAACACAACTATTGATTGGTACCCACCTAATCCATGAAGTAACAAGCCCACAAGCCTTTGGTATGTTACGTGACAAAGGTATTCCAGTTCGTTATCCAAATAGAACCTTTGCAACCGTTGATCATATTGTGCCTACGCATACACGTGTTGAGCCATATGAAGATGCTTTGGCGCATGAAATGATTCAAGAATTACGTAAAAATTGCAAAGAGTACGACATAACCTTTTTTGATACCTCAACAGGTCTACAAGGCATTGTTCACATGGTTGGTCCAGAACAGGGCATTACTCAGCCTGGTACAACAATTGCTTGTGGCGATAGTCATACTGCTACGCATGGTGCATTTGGTGCGATTGCTTTTGGCATCGGCACTTCACAAGTGCGTGATGTTCTTGCAACCCAGACTATGGCCCTTAGCGAGCTAAAAGTTCGCCGTATTAATGTTGACGGTGAATTGCAAGCTGGCGTTTATGCTAAAGATGTTATTTTACATATCATCAAAGTACTTGGTGTAAATGGTGGTCTTGGCTACGCCTACGAGTATGGTGGTAGCTTATTTGATAACTTCAATATGGAAGAGCGCATGACTGTCTGCAACATGTCTATTGAAGGTGGCGCACGTTGTGGTTACGTCAATCCAGATCAAACAACCTTTGATTATCTTAAAGGTAGACCTTACGCACCTAAAGATGCTGATTTTGACGCTGCGGTAACACGTTGGCAGTCATTTGCTAGTGATGACGGTTGTGACTATGATGACGTTGTAAACATTAAAGCTGAAGATATTGAACCGTCAATTACTTGGGGCATTAACCCGGGTCAAGGATGCTTTATTAGTGAATCAATCCCTACTGTAGAAGGTTCACCTGAAGCAGAAAAAGAAAATGTAGCGTTGGCGCTCGAGCACATGCAACTAGAAGGCGGCAAGTCTATTAAAGGCACACCTATCAATGTTGCATTCTTAGGTAGCTGTACAAACGGCCGCATCAGCGATTTCCGTGAAGTTGCTAAATTCATCAAAGGTCATAAAGTCAAAGATGGCATTAAAGCTATTGCTGTTCCTGGTTCATCTTTGGTGAAAGAAGCTTGCCAAAAAGAAGGCATTGACAAAGTGCTTATCGAAGCTGG
>CALHRJ010000324.1 GCA_938038395.1 uncultured Deinococcales bacterium
ACTTCATAAAGTTAAGTGTGGTATTTTTTATTTTCAATCAGAAAACTATAGTAACTTTATTTTTACTTTAAATTTACCCCGTATCCTCTAATAAATATCGGAGGTACGTATGGGAAAAGCATCCCGCAAAAAGAAACAAACTACAGCAGCAACAAGTTCAACAACATCAAATACTGAAGGAACGCAAGCTTCGACACCAGCTACTCCTAAAGCTATAAAAACACCAAAAAGAGGTCGTAGGGTTCAAAAGAAAACAAACTATACACCTTGGATAATTGCTCTAGTCATTGTAGCAGGCATTCTGGTATTTCCATCCATTCAGGAACAATACAAACTACGCACTGCTACAGGTGAATTTGCAGAACTCATCCGTGTGGGTAACAGTGACGTTGGTCGATTACAAACAAAACACCGTGACCTTGGTCGCTCACATGTTCCCTTTGGTTCTGAAATTCGTTACAACAGTACGCCAGCCACAACTGGCCCACACTACGGTTCATGGATTAATCCAGGCTACTACATTGAACCGCAAGAAGAACGTCAACTTGTGCATTCGCTCGAGCACGGACATATCGTTGCCTACTATGGTGAAGATATTTCAGATGAAGACAAAGACAAACTCATCGAGTGGACGGGTGACTTTAGAAACACATGGGGAGGCTTTGTTGTAACCCCCTACGAAGACTTAGGTGAAGGTATCATTTTAACAGCTTGGCGTACTACGCTCAGACTGGACAAGTTTGATCCTGCAATTACTGCTGCCTTTATCGATAGATATCGTGGGCGTGGTCCAGAAAATCCAATTCGGTAACTGGTGACAAACAACCAAAGAGCAAGACGTTCTTGGGTCATAGGCAGTTGTTTAGTGTTACTACTGCTTATGGCTGTACTATCTAGCCTTACCCTATTTCGTCAACTTCAAACTTCTCAAGCCAAGTCAGTTGATAGCAATACACAAGAAGTTACAGGTGGAACACATTTAAACAATCCTGTAGATGTTCAACACGTGACCCTCTCGCATATCAACAAAGGTGATAGTTCAGGCAATCTTTCATTGAATACTTTTACAGGTAAAACCCTACTAACATTTTTTGGTTATACGCACTGTCCAGACATCTGCCCTATTACTTTGATGGATTTAGCTGAATTACACCAAAGCTTAGGTGAACCAAAAGATTTACAAATCATCATGATTACTGTAGATGCTAAACGAGACACACCTGAAATTATGCAAACGTATGTAGAAAACTTTCACCCCTCTTTTCTAGGCTTGAGTGGTAGCAGTGCACAAATTGTCGAGGCAGCAAAGAGCTTTTTTGTAGGTTTTGCTGAACAGGAGAATAAATTGATGCTACATACTGACAGCGTTTTTTTGATTGATACAGAAGGTAAGATGCGTAGTTTGTATGCTCAAGATAAGCTCGAGCACCTTGCTGCTGATCTACAAAACATCCTGAACCCAACTAACTAAACTTCTAAACCATCATGCACTTAGTTATCTTATTTCTATTTACATTCATACTTCAAAGCGGCACTCTTAGCTTAGCTCACGAAAACCAACTCAGTGGCTTACTCTATATGGAACCACAAAAACCTATACCCAATGAACCCTTTACCATAACCTTTGAGCTCTATGACCCAGAAGGTAAGTTCATTCCAAGTGCAATTCTAAATTTAGCTATACCAAGTTTAAATTTCAAAGAAAGCTTTATAGAAACAAGTCAGTCTGGCATCTATCAGATGAATCTTGTGCTTCCAAAAGGTCACTGGTTTAGTGACATTACCGAAGCAACCTTTGAAGGTGAGTCAAATACCATCCAAATTGGACTAAAAGTTGGCGAAAAGAACCGTGAAATAATCGAAATACTATTTCCTGTTATCAATGAAGGTACTAATCAACAAGCTTGGCACCTTTTCTTTTTATCTCTGGGTATTTTAAGTACATCTATGATGTTAAGTTTCATCCTTAAGCTAAACACATACACATTTAAGTATCGGCATAACTACAGATCTAGACGATTTCCGTTCACTACTCATAAATAACTTTCCGAAAGCACTAACTAAGCAGCTATTGCGTTCTTGATCTCACAAAAACTGCTAAAAAAGATTCTGTCAACGAATGTACGTTCATTAATGAACAGCATCATAGCAAGCTGACGATATATCAAGACTATTTATTGAGACGATGTTTTGAGACTATGTATCGATATGAAATCTTCTGACTTAGAATCACGTTGATTCTGAAAATCCAAGTCTAAGCAAGCGTCGAAGAATTCATCATGCTGCACGTTCATTATTTTAGCAATTTTACGAAACGCTGCACCATGCTGACGGCAACTATTCTTATTTGCACTGCGTTCGCCGATTAACTGCTTTCACAGTTAATCGGTAGAAACGCTGTAAACAGCGCAAAAGCCCAACATGTGGGGTTGGGCTTTCACTAAAACTTGTCCAAAGGGTAAACCACTAATGGAAATAGGGTAAAGGACAAGATTCATTACCTATCTTAGAGATACATAGTTAGCGAAGTATTACGAAAATCTATACATAAAACTCTTCTTATTTAGAATAAGACCCTACTTAACTTAAAAATCGGTATAAGCCGCTATTTTGGAACTCATCTACCCCCCGCACCCGTCATAAAGCTCCAGCTTATAACCTCTTCACTACCATTGATTATGAACTTAGCAGTAGTCGTGTAACGACTGTTAGGAGTCAACAGCTCTAGTGGGAATAAAGCAAATTGGAACTCATCAAACTTTTTATTAACATCAGTAGCTTTGCTTATCAATCTAGTAGCTGTAACTTTGGCTCCCGAAGCATCAAATAATTCAAAGGAATTTATGACTGGTGCTGTCGTATAAAAGTAGTCATTAAATTGGACAGAAACAGGATACCCTGTTTCTGTAAAACCCGGCATAGGGTCTGGTGTTTCACAACAAAATGATGTCCAAACGTCTGTTCCATTATTTGGTGGCCAAATTACAAATTTTGGATTCTGAGCCTTGATAGCATCATTAGCACCGTCGTAAGCTCCTACCTCAATTTTCTTTGTTTCATCTGCACAAACCTTAAAGTAATACGCTCCTGTGCTAAAGGTGTGTGAGTTACACAAATCATGCAATAGACTATTTGCTGGATTATGGGTAAATCCTGCTATGCCGCTTTTGTCAGCCTTTACTTTAAATCCAATCCCAACACTATTTGCATCAAAACGCAAAATACCAAACCGATGGTAGATGGCAGACATCAATCCATCTATAGCTTCTTTCGGTGTCTTATCACCAAAAGATACACCTTCCGTTACTGAACCCGTACTTTGAAAACCTGCAGCAACAGTTCTATCCCAAGGTGCATTGCCAGTAAAGCCTTGTAATCCAGGTGATTCACCATGCCCCGTACTGTTATTTAAGAATAAATAATTCGCATGATTTTCTGCGGCTGTATGTAGATTTGGATGTTTCGGATTTGTGATTAAACCTGCGCTCGTTAAAATGCTGTTGTAATAAGAATATGCTTCTGCACTCGTACAAGCAACACAGTCATCATTTGGTTTTGGTGCAGGCGGCTGTTGTGGAAGAACTGGCACTAAATCAGTTACGCTACAAGCCACCAGAATAGTAGCTACTATTATAAAAACTAAGCCAAATCTCAAAAGTCTAAAAGCTTTCATATTGCTCCTTTGAGAAAACCACAATAAGTAGGGTTAGTTCGGTTTTCAATTTTGTTCAGATACAGTTGTTAAAAAGTCATCCTAATTAGAACAAAGACTGACTGCTCCCAAAATCATTTATATCAGTAGCATTGCCATGCTTAACTACAACAACACTTAATCAGCAAGGCAGATATCTGTGGAAATCACAGCTGCAAGTAGGAATGGATGCCGTCAGTAAGATGTAACGCTTTAAATCATTGTTACTCAAAAAAGCTTAGCATAAATTAGATATTTGCTAGACCTACCAAGATACAAAACAAAAAGACACCCTAAGGATTTCCTAAGGTGTCTCAAGTGGATTAAACTATAGTTTAATACTTTATATTTAAGAAACTCTTTGTTGATTTGTTGAATCTCAGACAAAGCCACCAACGGAAGGGAATAAGAACAAATCCGTTCAGCAGGTATCAACATTATGTGGGAACGTTAAAAGCTAAACATTCATTTTATATAGGCGTGTCTCAATCAAGCTTGAAAAGTTGAAACAAGTTGAAAACGCATAAGACAAGTCTTAAAATATTTGAGGCTTGTCTGTGACATACCTTTGCAGTGTATGAATGAACTTTGGTTCATTACAATACGTTTGAAAACATACTATCTAAAAAACCACTTTTCAACCTCTTGAGGGACGCACCCTTAAACAATTCCTATTCTTCTCCCAAATACAACTTCAAATTATCCAAAAAACTTACTAACGCAGCTTGTTCATGTTCGGACAAATAACTAAAAGCATTACGACTTGCTAAAGACTCGCCACCATGTTCTAAAATCGCTTCGGTTAAGGTAGAAGCACGTCCATCATGCAAATACGGTGCAGTATCACCAACGCCCCAAAGTTCTTTAGTTAAAAAGACAGCTGCGCCAGTACCCACTTCATCGATGCTTTCAGCTAGGTTTTCGCCCATGTCGTGACGTTTTAAATCGCCATAGAGCGAAATCACAGCGCCACCATTAGCCGTTGATTCAAAACTACCTAGCGAAACTTCACTGCCGTCTGCAAGTTCTATAAGATTGTCTGGGTGGTCTTTGGTTAAATCAAAACTAACTGCTTTAGCTGGGTTCACTCCCAAAGCCATCAACTCTTGTCCTGTATTAAAAGCAGTATCGCGGTAATAAGAGCTTAGGCTTGGTTCACGAAAAACAGGATCGTTCAACGTCATTTGTGGTGTGTGGCAAGTACCACAGCCAATATCGGAAAAGAGTTGCTCACCCCATATGATTTGGTTGACCTCTTCTTGAGGTAATGCTGGAATCAGATTTAATTCAGCAAGCTCGAGCTTCGTAACAGGTCTCGGCTGAGCTGCAGCGTATATAACCATCGCAGTGACATCACCTACGGTTAGTTCATTGCTTACGCCATCAAAATCACCATCCGCACCATAACCAACAATTTCAGTAGGTTGCATACCAAGTTCATTATGACTAGCATCAACTACAAAGCTACGCAGATTCAGTTCATTACCTTTCCACTGAAATGGCTTAACAATCAGGTCATCATCTATACCAACAATTGCTGACCTGTCCCATACGCCATCTGCTGAAATCGTCAAGCTTCCAAAGTTCACACCCTTGGTTGTCAAATCCACAGATGCAGTTTGTCCACTCGCTTGAACTTGTTCGAGTAAAGTAAAGACCAAATCATAGAGTTCAGCAGTCATTTCTTCAGCCAAGCGCTGAATTGCACCACTCCCAAATGTATGCGTCGTATTTCGGGTGATGAATGAAGCAACTTCGCCAGTATGAAAAGGATCACGAACAACATTCAGTGCAACTGACCCAGCAGAGGTACTACCCGCAGGTTGGTTATGACAGGCTTGACAACTTTGTGCATTTGGACCTGTCGCACGTTTTGGAAAATGATTAGCCCACTCACCTTCACCTTGCAAATCAGCACGCGGTACGTTTGCAAAGTTTAGACCGCCACCTACCTCTGCACCCACACCATCTGCAGCTGTAAAGTTGTGTTCAAACAATTCATCTCCCATTTCAAAAGCCATCATAAAAGCTTCTTGATATTGCAGATTCTCAACGAGGTTGTTTAATACGTCTTGGCTAACATGTTCTTCAAAAGAACCATGTAGACCATCAACTATGTTGAGAGTTTCCAACATGCTGACTTGAGTTGAACTAGCGTCACTTGTGTTGGCTTGTTCAGCATTTGCAAGTACTAGTCCTGCCTGTGTAGGCATTTCAGTATTCTGGGCTACCGAGAGAGTGAGACCGAAACAAGCAGCTGAAGCAACGAGTATCAAACACATCCACATCGAAGATTTATTGATATTCCTGATAGGAGCGGCTTTATTTATTTCTTCTTGCTTAGTGTGGTTAGACATATTCGTCTGACCAGACGTGGAAACATCAGTCTTTACTGCTAAAGACTGTTCGTCGTCGTTAAACATAGTGTTCTCCTTAGATTGAGGTATCAAAAACTTTAAAAATTGACACTTATCAAACTAGCAAGGCACTTTTTAGATTCGACTTGTATTTGATTTAGGTTTTGTTTGCTTTAGATTTGGCTTATGTTTAGGAAGACCTTTAAAAGTAAAATCCGTCAACTCAAACTGTCTAAGTAAGATAAGTTCTTGCACATTCTCCAACTTACTTTGTACTTTACAGACGCTCAATGCCAAGCATCTGACATTTAAGCTATTAGGAAACTTTCAGTTTATTTATATTACAGAGTACTAACTACTAACTAC
>CALHRJ010000325.1 GCA_938038395.1 uncultured Deinococcales bacterium
GAGATGCGCTCGAGCCTGATAACAGCCTCTCGCTCATCTACTTCTGTTTGTGCTTCTGTGTTTAGTCCTGAATTTAAATTAAGTGTTGAATTCTTTTCTACAGACAAGACAGTTTTCGTCTATCAAAATATAAACACACCGATTGTCTGAAACCGTGCCGAAAAAAAGAATAAAGCTTTTGCCGAAAATGTTGGTACTGAGTATTAAACACCTCAGCACAAACGTCCAAACCGTAGGCGTTGGCACACCTACATGTATACAGTGATGTTAAGTATGAAAACATACAACATCACCTCCTTCTCTCATCCGGACTATTACCGTCGGTCTCGGAGTTTCACCGAGTCGGGCACTACATGGAGCTAAAAAGCTAAGAATTTGTAGGCTTCGCGGACTATACCGCCGGTCAGGAATTACACCCTGCCCTGAAGGATTGACTTTCAAGTTTTAGATGAAAAAGTATCTGCTTTTTCATCAGTAGTCAGTATAAACAACTTTTTCGTGGGAAATGTGCAAAGTAGACTACTATTGCTGTTTTAAAGCGCGGGTAATGAATGTTCGAAATTGTCTTTTGGTTGTAGTTCTATTTTTGATAGGGTTTACGTGCTAAAGTGATTTAATGTCTTCGGTCGTAGGTAAAGGAACAACTCAGATTTTGGAGGAGCAGGGGGGTGGGCTCGAGCCCAGCAAAAACAGCCCTGAGCCCAGCAAAAACAGCCCTGAGCCAAGCAAAAACAGCCCTGAGCCCAGCAAAAACAGCCCTGAGCCCAGCAAAAATAGCCCTAATCCTACTGTAAGTACGCTCACCACAAAAACAACTTCAAAACTAAGACCAAGCAGCAAACAGCGCAAAACAATTATCAAAGTTGAATCAGGCAAAGTCTCAAAGAAACAAGACTATTTGGTTACTGAAGAACCCTTAGAAATCCGCTTACGTAAATCAAACAGAACTCGCAAAGTTGAAAGCGAACGCCTAAGCATCACTATGCGTACCCCAGGTACACCAGCTAACGATTTTGAACTAGTAACAGGTTTACTTTTTAGCGAAGGCATCATCCAAAGCCAAGCAGATATCCAAAAACTAAGCTATTGTGTTGATAAAATTTTATCTGAAGAACAACGCTTTAATGTCATCAATGTTCAACTGAAGCATGATGTCGAAATAGATGCTATTCAGCAACGCACATTCATAAGTAATTCTGCTTGTGGCGTCTGTGGCAAAGCCAGTCTTGACGCTCTTCATATGCAGGGCCATTGCACTAATGAGAGTCCTATAGAAGTCACACCAGAACTTATTCAAAGCTTGCCAGATAAACTTATGACTGCTCAAGGATTGTTTACCCAAACAGGTGGCATACACGCAGCAGCTTTGTTTGACACCGAAGGCAATCTAATCGCTTTGCGTGAGGATGTTGGCAGACATAACGCTTTAGATAAGCTCATAGGTTGGGCTGTGCTTGAAGATAAATTACCCTTAGAAAAATGTATATTACTCATGAGTAGTAGAGCGAGTTTTGAACTTATTCAAAAAGCTGTAGTTGCAGGCATACCAATGGTTTGTGCGCTATCTGCCCCAAGCAGTCTAGCTGTGCAATTAGCTGATGAATTTGGTATAAGCCTAATAGCATTTTTAAGAGATGAACGCTTTAACATCTACGCACACGAACAAAGAATCCTACTAAATACCTAAGGCTCTCGTAGGGTGGGCTATTGCCCACCATTTTGCACAAGGCACTAGATTCTTGCATCTTATACGGAGTCCGAAAATATCCTTAATAAACTAACCCGCAAAAAGCGTCAGGTGCGTTAGTTTATTCCGCTTTACACTTAGAATTTTACAAGAGTTGGTACTATGACTTTATGAACGATTTAAGCGGAATTGGTATTAAACAATATTTCTAAAGTCTATCATTTATGTGAAATTAAAGATGGTGGGCAGATGGCCCACTCTATAAAATTGAATTCTGTTTTTAGTTTAGTTATTTT
This sequence comes from uncultured Deinococcales bacterium, assembly GCA_938038395.1. Taxonomy (GTDB): domain Bacteria; phylum Deinococcota; class Deinococci; order Deinococcales; family Trueperaceae; genus CALGZD01. The sequence continues at coordinate 1,984 of CALHRJ010000325.1, forward strand.
GAATAAACCAACGCACTGCCATTGCAATCGCAGCCAAAATTAGCCCCATGCTAGCGTAACCAGCAAAGTTATCAATAGCCTTGTCTTTAGGTAAACCTTGGCGTACTAAGCCCCACAGCAACCCACCTACAAGACCGCCAACATGTCCCCAAAGAGATACATTTGGTATAGCTAATGAAAAGATAACAATCATACCCACCCATTGCAACAGAGAGTTCATTAAACGAGGGTCACGACGTTGTGGATCAAGCCAAGCATCTGCAAGAAGCGCTCCACCTACACCAAGCACACCACCAGAAGCACCAACTAAAGTAAGTTGCTCAGAAGCTTGAAAAATCGACGTTATGTAAGCACCAAAAATAGTACCTAGCACAAAAGATGCTAGTAAGTTACCCCAGTGCCTGCGTGCTTCATAAAGTCTACCAATGTCAAAAAGTACGTAGGTGTTCATACCAAAGTGCAACCAGCCACCATGAAGTAACCCATAAGATAAATAGCGCCAGTAAGCATCACTTTCTGGAATTTGTGGATAGTTTAGAAAAAAGGCAGCGATGGCAAAGGAAACATTTTGTCCAAGTTGGCTGTCGATAAACATTTGTGTAAACCAACATAAAACTATAAATGCTGCTAAGCCATAAGTCGCATAAGGTCGTTTTGGTTTGAGGATTTCTGGAATAGGCGCACCAAACAAGCGCAATTTATTTGCAAAGGTTTCTCGCAAACCTTCAGGCGCATAGCGGTAAGCTTGGGCGTAGAGCTGGGTTGCAATTTGACGCTGACCACCATTTTCAGCAGCATTTGCTAAAATCTCTAAAGTTTGAAAGGGGTGGACATTTGGTAATGGTTGTGAAAGTAGTTCACGGGTCTTGTTAAAGTCACCACGTTCAGCAATCAAACGTGCTTCACTAAGCGTTACACTTCTAAAGGCAATAGGTCCTTGCTGCTTTTCAAAGCGTTTCTGCATACGGCTATATTCAAGCTCCGCAGACTCAACCTCACCAAGTTCTAAGAAGGCTTTTACCCTTGCTGACATTGCTAAAAATGCGTTGTCGCCACTTTCAGGTACAGGCATGTGCAAAACATCTTGCCATTTTTGCTCTAAAGCATAGGCTTGTAAACGAATTAGTGTATTTTCAGGTAAATCCTCAGCTATTGCTAAAGCTTCATCGGCATCTGATTTTTGCAATGCCACTTGAGCAATAAGCCTCTTAATAGCCTGACGACCTTCAGGGGTCCAGTAAAGAATATTTGCTAATTGCTTTGAAGGACCATATTGCCTGCGCCGAGCAATTAGTGTAACTAAGAATGGTCCGAAGATATAAATAACGCCAAAGACTAGGCTCACAAGCTGTAAAGCTTGCGTAGGCTTCTGATTGCTCCAAAAAAGATAAGCAACAAAACTAGCTAGCAACGTTGCCACAATAGTTTTAAGTGGCAGCTCGTTATACCAAGGCGCAAGTTTGACCCACTGACGACTGCTGTAAAAGCCCGAAATTGCAATGATGATTAGAAAAATACCGAGTTCACTCATAATGTTTTGAATAGCCTAGCAAGTTCTGTCAACGAGTAGGTTATGACAATCATTATAACCTTGAGTGGATGGGTAAATTATGTTCCCTAACTAACTCTTTTGCTAAAGATGAGCTTTAAGTGGTTAGAAAACTTAAAAAACGCCAGAGAAAAACATGGTAATTACTCATGGTAATGCAATGAGCAAACATGTTAGTTTAATCTAGTTTGTTTTAAAGATTGAAGGACACGCCCTATGAACTCTGTAACAATTTTCTTGACAATTTTTTGTGTAGTACTAGGCTACATACTTGGTGGCATTCCTACTGGTTACTTTGTTGCGAAGTTACGTGGCGTAGATATTCGTAAAACTGGTTCTGGCAATATAGGTGCTACAAATATTCTAAGAAGTATGGGACGCATCCCAGCCATAATTGTTGTATTGCTTGATCCGCTTAAAGCTGCACTAGCAGTGTTAATAGCTATCTGGCTAAATGTTGGTCCTTGGGGAGTTGCACTCACTGGTTTAGCGACTTTACTTGGCAATATGTTTAATCCTTTTTTAGGATTTAAAGGTGGCAAAGGTGTTGCAACCAGTTTAGGTATGTTTATGCCTATTGACCCACTAACTTCGATTGCGTGTATATGTATTGGTGTCTTTGGTATAGCTGTAGGTCGCTTTGTTTCTTTAGCGGCACTCATCGGCATCTTTTCAGCATTCTTTTTACACCTAAAAGGTGATTGGTCTTGGCCAACACTTTTATTAGTCGTTGTTGTATTTGCACTAACGCTTTATACGCACCGTGAAAACTTAAAACGACTATCGCAAGGTGTTGAAAGTCGTATTGGTGCAAAAGCAAAATAGTTGTTAGATTTGTTCCAGAAAAATCAAGTTGTGCAGCGTAGGGTAGGTGTATGTCGAAATATCAGCTTGCACAAGTAAACATTGGTCGGATTTTAGGTCCTATGGATGGACCTGTTATGAAAGGTTTTGCTGATCAATTAGAGGAAATCAATAGTTTGGCTGATGGTTTTGAGGGTTTCGTATGGCGCTTACAAAGCGATGAAGGCGATGCTACCTCCTACCGTCCTTTTCCAGATGATGACATGATGCTGATCAATATGTCTGTTTGGGAATCTGTTGATGTACTTTTTGAGTACGTTTATAAAAGCGACCATGTCAAAGTCATGCGTGACCGTGCCAAGTGGTTTGAACCTATGAAGGAAATGTACATGGTTTTGTGGTGGGTTCCTGCAGGTCATATTCCAACACAACAAGAAGCAATTGAACGTTTAGAAATTTTAAAAGCAAATGGTCCAACGACTGAGGCTTTTACCTTTAAGCAGCATTTCCCTATGCCTAGTTAAATTACCAAAACAACAACTTAAAGTTTAATTTCCTTCTTTAGGATGAGTAGGCTGCTACAGTTTTACTATAAAGTAATATTCGATTCTCAGGAGGAACATTTTTATGCTTTCTATAAATAAATTACTGGTTGCTTGTATGTTATTTTGTTCAACTATAGCTTTGGCACAAACTGGCCTGGTGGTCACAAGTGTAACGGACCCAGTATTTGATAAAGAAGTTGATGTTGCTCTTTGGTACCCTACAGATAATTCATCTATAAAAACAGAACTTGGTCCATTTACATTAGATGTAGCTCTAGGTGCAGAACCTAGTGACACTGTAAAAGGTATTGTAATCATTTCTCATGGCTTTGCAGGTGATGGCTTAAGTCATAGTGATACTGCGATACATCTTGCCCAAGAAGGTTATTTTGTTATTTCACCAACACATCCAGACGAAGCAGGCTTAGGGTCTAATAATGTGGGACTTGATCCGCTAGTGCTGCGTCCAAGGCATATCTCAATGATGCTTGATGCTGCGCTCGAGCACCCTAATTACAGCCAACTACTCGAAAATAAACCTGTAGGCATCGTCGCACATTCTTTAGGAACTTATACAGCCCTAGTCAAACTAGGTGCAACGCTTGATTTAGATGGTTTAGATACATATTGCCCAGATCACAAAAAAGACCCAATCCTATGTTCAAGAAGAGCAAAGAACAGACTCAAAGCAGTTGCGGAAGAGTTAGCAGGAACTAACTTTACGGATGATCGAATAACCTCAGCAGTATTGTTAGCTCCAGCTTATGCGCCAGTTTTGAATTCTGATTCACTTACAACCATTGATGCACCCATAAAAATCTTTGTTGCTGAGAACGACGAAGAACTATCGCCTTATCATGTAGAATACTTCGCTGATGCACTTAATCAAGAGACTGAAATGATTCCAGATGCTGGTCACTTTGTTTTCTTGACACCTTGCCCACCAAGTTTGGTAGAGGAGTTAGCATTCTTATGTAAAGATGCTGAAGGTGTTGATAGAGAATTAGTTCATGCGAATGTTAATCAAACAATTACAACTTTTTTTGAAGAGGTTTTTGAGTAATGTTATAAAGATTTTGTAGGGTGGCGCTATACACACCTTAGCGTAAAACAGTATTTTTCAATATTTAGTCAATGTTAAACTATAAGGTGCTCTTAAAATAGTATTCCAATGTACTCCTATTTAAGACATTGAAAATTATTGATTCTAATAAAAAAGGTGAGCATAGCCCACCATACGATTTTAGTAATGGAATAACCTATTGACTATGCA
>CALHRJ010000326.1 GCA_938038395.1 uncultured Deinococcales bacterium
TTCTCTATAGTTACAACACTAATGTTTGCAACTATAGAGTTATTAACTTAAGTTTAGTTAGATAAGCAAGCTAGCATACCGTCATCACCAGCAAGGCATTCTTCAGGAATAAGGCGTTCTGGAATTTCCATACCTTCTTCTTGATAAAACTGAATTGCACCAGCATGTAGAGGAGCAATCATGCCATCAAAGGCACCTTCAAGTGTGATTTGAGCTAACCAAGGTGCATTTTCACGTTGTGTTTCAACACCAGCCCACCAAGCTTTAGTCAATTCGTAAATAGCTTCTTGTGGCATACCAACTCTTGATTCAATACTTACAAAAGATTCAACCATAACAGCGTCATCATCATTTTTCTGATTGTCGCCATACGTACCAGCAGGAACAACACCCCAACGACGGTTACCAGAATCGACACCAGGCTGCTGACCTGAAGCAGCCATTTGCTCTTCAGTAAGTCCTAAGATACGAATCTCTTTGGTTAAAGCAATTTGGCTAATGCCTGGACTAGGTGCAAGTGTAGGTACAACATAGACATCTAACTGACCATCTTGCATAGCTTGCTGCGCTGCGCCCCAACCTAGGTTTACAAGGTCGAAATCGTCTTCTGTTAGGCCTGTTACGTTCTTAACAATGCCAAGAACTGTTCTTGTTGCTGCGCCACCTGGAGGTCCAAAGAAAACACGCTTACCAGCGAAGTCTTCCCACTCGTAAATGTCAGAGTCTGCATTTACCACAACATGGTATGGTCCTAATGGATAGCCAACCATGCCACGAAGGTTTTTAGCTAATTCACCAGCATTTGGCACTTCAGCGTACATTGCTCTACCATTGCTTAGTAAGTCAAATACGGTAGGTGCACCCATTGAAAAATCGATTTCACCCATTGAAAGTTGCAAGGTGTGCATTGTACCTGCGCCTGTTGCATTGAGTTGGACTTCGTAATTATCCGAAGCTTCATTTACAATGTTTACAAAGGTTGAGTTAACCAAGTACGCACTTGTACCTGGGGCTAGACTTGACATCTTCAAGATTTCTTGGGCAGATGCCATACTTGCCAAAAGTAATACAGCAAGCATTAAACCAAATAGTTTTTTCATTTTATTCCTTCCATTAATACAGCTTGCTTCATGGAACTATGAATACAATACTGTAATCTTAACTATATAACTGACAGCTCACACTCACATGAGCATGAACCACTCACAATCTCTAACTAAAGCTATCTTTAAGCAGTTAAAGACTTCGAGCTTCTTACTTGCAAAAACTCCCACAGGAGGAGCAAAATGCCGATGATAAATGCTGCCCAGTGGACGGTTGGGCTAACGAAGATGAGCGCTATACCGATGCCAAGTCGTAAGATGCGAACAGCAGGATTTAAGTGAGCGCGACTAAAGCCTGCAAGTGCAGTTTCGATTAACCAGATTGCTAGGATCATCCTGACAACTGCTGAGATAAACTCTCCCCATTCAAAAACGCCACCAATTAAGGTAAGGCTAGGATTGAAGATAAACATATAAGGTACTAAGAAACCTACAAAAGCAATCTTGACAGCAGCAACCGCAGTCTTCATGGGTGGGGCCCCCGCTATGGGGGCTGCCACAATGGCTGCTATGGCCACTGGGGGTGTAACAAAGGATAGAACTGCAAAGTAAACAGCGAATAGGTGAACGGTGAATATAGATAAGTTACCGTCACCCATACCTTGGATAGCAGGACCCATCACTAAAACAATAATGAGGTAGGCAGGTACAGTTGGTACGCCCATGCCAAGAATGAGACAACCGCCCATCATTAAAAAGAGTGCAAGAAGTAGGTTACTGCCAGCTACACCAAGGATGAAACTAGAGAAGCGCAAACCTAAACCTGTCATGTTAAAAATACCAATGACGATGCCAATCAAACCTACAGCAACAAGAATAACGCTACAAGCTTGACCTGCTTTAGAAAGTATAGGAATCAATTTCCAAGGCGCACGGCGTAGCTCTGGATTGAGTAATATGCCTAAAACAATGCCAGCAATTGTTGCATAAAATCCAGCAATTGCTGCTGAGTAACCTGCAATCAATACCCAAATGATGATGACCATAGGGATAATGAAACAGAGTGACATGAGCCAATCTTGAGTGGTAATTTTTGGACGTTGTTCTTTAGGAATTACAGGAATGTCGTGTTTGGCAGCTTCTACACTGACTGCGACAAAGAGTCCACCATAATAAAAGAGTGCTGGAATGAGTGCGCCTAGTGCAATGTTCAAGTAAGGAATACCTGTTACATCTGCCATGATAAAGGCAACAGCGCCCATGACTGGAGGCATGATTTGCCCACCAGAGGATGCCGCAGCTTCCACACCACCAGCAAAGGAATTTTTGAATCCCTGACCCTTAATCATCGGAATTGTAAAGACGCCTGTGCCTACTACGTTCGCAGTTACACTTCCAGAAATGGTTCCGAACAAACCACTGGCAACTACCGCAGCATGTGCAGCGCCACCACGTAAACCACCTGTTAGGTTGAAGGCCATTTTTAAAAGAACTTGACCAGCGCCAATGCCTTCCAAGACGGTTCCAAAGACTATAAATATCAAAATCAGACTAATGACGACTGCTACAGGCTGTGTGAAAACTCCATCAAAGCTGTACCAGAGAACACGCATAACTTCGGTGAACGAATAGCCTGCGTGCTTGAGCATTCCCGGTGTGTTTTGTCCATAAAGACCATAGGCGACGGCGAGGCTCCCTACGATGGTTAGGGGTGGCCCGAAGAGCCTAAGTGCAACAAGTAGGATGCAAATTACACCTGCTAAAGCAATGTAGTTTTCTGTGGGGGATACGAAAAAGAATGAACCACGCTCGAGCTTACGGAAAATAGTAAAGTACCAATTTAGCGCAATGCCCAGCGTCGTCAAAATAGCAACATCTAAAAGTAAAAAGGGAAGCTTCGTAGGCCAAGTTCGGTTAGTCAACCACTTAGGACGGGTAAAAAGAGAAATAGAATGTATAAGAAAATAAACTATGCCAAGTGCAGAGCCAACAACCAAGCCCAAACGCGCAAGGTTTTGTAGTTTAGAAAAGTCTGTTGGAAGTTTTGAGATATTAAAACTATTGCCTAAGGCTAGATAGATTAGATAGCCCAATAAGGGAATCAGCAAAATATTAAAGAGGATAGAACTTTTTTTGAAGTGCCATGCATTTTTGTTGTTAAACAGTGGACGACTTAAAATAACCGTAACTAATCCAGCAACAACAGCGCTAGGTCTAAGAATAGTTTCTTCAAAAACACCAAAACCTGCAACCCTAAAAGCAAGTGCAGAGAGAGCAAGGCCGAGTATGAAAACAGGCCAGCGGAGGAAAACTGGCAGCGTATTTGTATTTACCGATAGAACATCTTGTGAGCCATCATCTCCAGCCTCTGTTTCAACTTGGGTTTGAGAAGGGATAGGGGTGGGCTCGAGCTTGTCTTTTGCCACAGACGTGCCTCCATTTAAAGTTGCCTAAACACAAAAAATACGTGTTTACACAAAAACTTAAAGCGCTTTAATTAATATTCTTCTAAATGTATCGCAAAACACAGAAAGATGTCAAGATGGCTAAGCAAGTGTCTAGCTGAATAACTTCAATAAACCTAGACTTTGTATTGACTAAGGTATTGATTTTATAAATTGAAACAGGTATAACAGACTTATTCAAGCGCTTTAATAACCAACTTACAGAACGATGGCTTTTCCAAAAATTACAGTTGAGTAAGTATTTCTTCTAACTTCAACTTTGGACTACAGGATTCAGATTGTTTAACCATTAGTTCGTTGTAATGTTGTTCATTAAAAAATATCAAATAAGTTTCTCGATTTTGTATTTAGGATTGACTTTTAAATTAAATGAACATAAGCAATTTCTACAGATTTGAAATGGCTTATGTTAGAAGAAGTCAATTTTAAATTATGCTCTGTTTTTAGACTTGACTGTTTAGGTTATTAAATTGCTAATCCTTAGGAGGTTAAATATGGCAACGATTTACGATGTAGCAAAAAAAGCTGGCGTTTCAGCTAGTACCGTGTCGCTTGCCTTTAACCAACCTCACCGCATCAAAACTGAAACCAAAGAACGTGTTTACAAAGCTGCTAAAGCTTTAAAGTATGAAGCTAATAGCTTCGCGAGAGGTTTGGCAGGAGGACGTAGTAAACAAATCGCCTTTCTACCAACCGATATTC
>CALHRJ010000327.1 GCA_938038395.1 uncultured Deinococcales bacterium
AACCAAACTTCGTTCATTGGTGACATTGGTCCCCAGATAGTTACAGGAGGATTATTGAGGTCTGTACTATAGGCAGTGTGGTAAGGCATCGCATTAATCCAGTAAACAGGCAATTCCTCGCCAACAATTTTCTGGAACTCATCGTAGTAGCCTTTACGCTCTTCGTCGGTAAGTGCTTTACTTGCTTTATCTAAGAGTTCATCCACTTCAGCATTTTCGTATTGCTGAGTATTACTCCAAATAACACCTGGGCGAATGTTCGTACTAAGGTAGGTACGGTGAACACCAATAACAGGGTCACCCCAGTTAAAGAGAATATCCATACTCAGGTCGAAATCGTGATTACTAACACGCTTAGACCAAGTTGGGAAGTCTGGAGCAGCACGTACTTCTATATCGATACCCACTTCTGGAAGTTGTGATTTAAGATACTCTGCTACAGATTTTTGCTGTTCTTCACTACCCGCACCCGGAATATAATCAACAGTTAGACTGAAACGAGAACCATCGTCCATCGGATAGCCTGCTTCATCAAGAAGGGCATTGGCTTTGTCTAAATCAACATCATAGCGCTCAATACCTTCATACGACATCGGGTTTGAAGCAGTAATAGGTGTGTAAGCTGGCGTTGAAAAACCTGAGTGGAGTGCATTTACAATGAAGTCTCTATCAATCGCATAAGCAATTGCTTGACGCACTCTTACGTCTTGGAGAATTTCATGCTTGGTGTTGTAGGCCAACCAGTTAATTGGACCAATACCTGCATAGCCTTGATCAGTAACATTAACGGAATCTGCTTTTGTTAAACGATCAATATCTCTAGTATTTGCCATGAATGGAATCATATGAATTTCACCACGCTGCAAGCTTAAAATTTGTGCGTTGCTATCGCGGAAAATCTTGAAAATCATTCCATCTAAGTAAGGAGCGCCTAAGAAAAAGTCATCGAAGCGCTCGAGCGTGATGCTCTCCCCTGCAACAAACTCTTTAAATGTGAATGGTCCAGAACCAATAGGTGCATTACTTAAAGGATTTTCGCGAATCTCCGTACAGTCTTCTGCTTCCATATCGAAATCATAGATATGTTTTGGAAGGATTGGTAAAAGCGCAGATGACATGGCTAGCAAAATCGCTGGGTGAGGCTGACTGAGGTTAATAACCGCTGTGTGCTCATCTGGTGTATCAACTGAGGTCACTGGCCCAAACATAGTTTTGAAAGGGTGACATTTTTGAACAGTCAAAATTGAGAACTCTACATCTTCAGAAGTAATAGCAGCGCCGTCATGGAAGACAGCATCTTGAACTAGATTAAGCGTTACAGTAAGACCATCTTCTGCAACATCCCAAGTTTCAGCTAAGTAAGGTTGCGGATTCCAATTTTCGTCAAAACGTAAAGGGGTTGCAAACAGCTGTGTGCCTGGTGTACCTGTACCTGTTCCTGATTGAAATGCAGGATTTAAGGTGTTTGGCGTACTGGACATACCAATAATCATTGTACCGCCCTGCTGTTGTGCAAAGGACATAGCTAGTACCAACAGCAGTGCCAATGCACCAACTACAGAAAAACTTCTAGACATAAATTTCATGTATCTGAACCTTCCATCATTTGATTTGATACCCACAATATAGCTACGTTGGTGTTTAGAGGGTTAGCTCGAGCTCAGCCCAAACCCAAAAAACATAAATTTGTACTTAGTACAAAAATTCGAAAGCCAAATAGCTAAACAAACTCAAGTATCAGGCACACGAAAACTTCGATTGTGTGTTAACAAAGTCTAACATATAAATAGCTAAGCTTGTTAAAATATAGATAAACTAGATATAAATATAGCCTATCACTTTAATATTTAAGTTAGACATGGCTAGCCATTGCACAAATAGTACCTAAACAAATCGGTCAAAGTATTCTAAAATATAATTCAACCTTGTAGTACGAATAGTTGGCTTCCCAGTTTTGTGAAAAGTGTGGTCTCCACCTACAAACCTGACCATTTCACTGTCTTTACCTTGCATTTTTAATGACATATATAGTTGTTCTGCTTGGTCAACTGGACATCTCAAATCTATGGTTCCATTCAGAAATAACACAGGGGTGTTTATATCTTTAGCATAAGCTAAAGGAGACCGTTCCCATAAATCATGTACATCCACAACTTCATCTATGCCTAGTAATTGGTCTAAAAAATAACCAGTATCTGAAGAACTAAACATGGTCATAAAATTTGAAACACAGCCCATGCTCACAGCTGCCTTAAATCTATCTGTATGAGAAATAATCCAGTTGGTCATAAACCCACCGTAGCTGTTACCCATAACTGCCAATCGATCAGGATCAATATTAGAAGACTCCAAAGCCTTGTCTGTAAATCTCATTAGGTCATCGAAATCTAATCCGCCCCAATCATTTAGAATAGCAGCACAATATTTTTGTCCATAAGCCCTACTACCTCGTGGATTACAATAGATGACACCATAACCTTGCGAGCTTAAAATTTGCGTCTCA
>CALHRJ010000328.1 GCA_938038395.1 uncultured Deinococcales bacterium
AAGTTTTGACCAAAAGATTTATCTGCCCTCAAGTCATATTTCTTAAGAAGGGCATTAACCGTACCAAGTTTTAGGAGTGGATTACTAAAGTCCAATTAAAAACACCTACACCAATATGAATTGTATAGCAAAATCCATATCAATATAGGTCGTTTTAGACTATATCTTTTTTAAGACTGCGGTTAACTTAAGACTGATGCGCTTCTAAAGTCTTTTTAACGTGTGCTTTAGCAGTTTCAAGCGTGATGCCCTGAACAGCTGCAAATTCTGTCGCTAACATTTCCTTTGCTTTTTCCATGATGTCGCGCTCAGTGTCTGCAAGACCACGCTCTAAATCGCGACGGGTTAGCGTTGCAATTAGACCCGCTAGCTCTTTAGACTCAGCTCGAGCAATAATTTCTAGCTCAAATCTATGACGTGGAGGCCATTGCTCAGGTAGCTCTACTGAAGACTCAACCAAGAGTGTTGTGAGTTCTTTGGCTTCGTCAGCTTTAAATGTATGACGTAGTCCAACTTCCTCGCCTTTATCCAAAGGTACAAGTACGTCTAGATCACCACGGATGAAGCTAAGGCGCATATATTCCTTGGTTTCACCTAGAATTTCTCTAGTCGTAAGCTCTTCAACGACACCCGCACCCTGAGCAGGGTAAAATATAGTATCGCCGATGTTAAATTCGATTGGTGGTGCTTCTGGTACTGCGGGAGATGTTTCGCTATTAGGAACCATGCATTAAGACTACCATTACTTACGTGAAACTTAGTGATATTTCTTAAGTTTTAGTTAGCTCAAGAGCATTAAATGTATATTTTTTAAGAAATCGATTTAGACATTGGTACTTTTTTAGTATAACAGTTGTTTTTTTAGCAAAATAACTAGCAAATTTTTGTAAAGGCTATTTTGTCGTCATAGTGTACTAAACCCCTTGTAAAGCACCCTATTTATCTTGTAAACTTAGCGTCGCTTGTGGCGATATAGCTCAGCTGGTTAGAGCGCACGACTCATAATCGTGAGGTCGACGGTTCAAGTCCGTCTATCGCTACCATAATCTAAAGTCCGTTAAGGACGTAAGTTTTAAAGGTGCTTCATAATAGAAGCGCCTTTTTTGATATCTATTAATTTGAAAAGGAATATTAATTCCTCTTCGTTTATTCAACAATATCCATAACCACAAAATCCCCGCTCCCCGAATAAACCAAAACCTTAGTCTTAGTCTCGCCCTCCCAAAACTCAATACTAATCCTAGTCCCTGTAGGAGATATAAATAGCTCATCCCGCAACTCATAGTCGGCATCCATAATAACTTGAGTCATGTCCTTATAAAAGATATCCATTTTAAAACTTGATAGTGTGTAGCAGTTTACATCAGAAAAACTGACCTCCTGCAAACTGCGCTCGAGCCACCCCTCAGCCTCAACAATATTTGCTTTTAATAAGCCTACTGCATCTCTACAATCAACCAAACCATAGATGTAGTTACTGAGTTTCGCTGGCGAAGGTACTCTTAAATCCGTTGAGGGTGTATAGCGAATAGGTTGTGGTTCTCTAGTGGGTACGCAACCAACAAGCCACACAGTAAACAACAGGAATAGCAGGGTTCTAAATAGATAGGTCATATGCCTAGTTAGTATCACCTAAACAGTTTACAGCTAAATTATTAATATAATCAGCTAACTTGCAGAGTTCTTTTTTAGTAACATCTTTTAGCTGTTTGGAGTTGCCTTGATAGTTTTCAAGTATCCAATTTAAATCTGTAAAAGCAACAGTATGGTTTTCTTGTTCTCTGAGTATACTCGTACTGATTATTCAATCCTGTAGAGGTTTAGGGCCTAATCAGCTAATGTAACTCAATTTTGCACACGTACTTACACATGCCTTTTCTAGTTCAAAGAAAGTGCATATGGTTTTGTGAGACTCACTTACAACTGACACCACTACATGTTTGTAATTGACTAAGCCTTGCACGCAAATCTGCTAACAATTCGGGATCAGTAGTAAAGTAGCTATTGTCCAATTCATAAGGGTCATTGACCATATCATAAACCTCAAAGCGGTTATCTTCTTCAGTAGCAAGTGTTCCAAAACCTGGCATGTAGTGCCATTCTATATATTTATATAGTTTAGTTCTCACACCCACATACATGTACTTTGCACCCCCACCGATTCTGCGCCAGAACTGAATAAGAATACTATCTCGCCAAGGCACAGTTTCAGATTCTCCAACTTCTAGTAAAGGTTGTATAGATTTACCATCTACGTAATCTGGTGCTTTTGCGCCTGCCCAGTCAGCAGCGGTTGCTGCTATGTCAATATTCAGGATGAACTCATCACGAGTAATCCCTTTAAGTACATCAGGACCACGCACTACAAAAGGCACACGGATGTCTTCGTCATATGGCATGCCTTTACCTTTTTGAAAACGATGTTGACCTAATCTAAAGCCATTGTCAGATGTAAAAATAATATAAGTGTTATCTAACTCACCTGTTTTCTCAAGTGTTCTGACAACTTCAAGAACCATTTCATCCAAAGATTGTAAAAGCTTTAAACGTTCACGGTACATAAAATCGATGTGCTCGATTTCTTCGCTTGTAAATAAGGGTCTTTCTTGAATAAACACTGGCTTATCGCTGACATCAGCTTCATTGAAAGAAGGGGTCCTCGGTGCTTGTGCATCTTTAAAGAGATTTTTATGCCTATTGGCGGCGGTAAAGGGTGAATGTGGAGGTGAAGGCGTTAAATGTAAGTAGAAAGGTGCCTCACTTTCAGATGCACGTTCAATAAACTCAACCGCTAAATCTCTTTCGATATCTGTTTGAAAGATTTCTTGTATACTTCCGTTATCGTTGTAACTTTTAATATTGCCATTGTGGTTCATTTGAAATCTACGATAAGAATTTACATACAAAAAAGCATGCCATTCAGACCAACCTTTTGGTACATGACTATCAGGTACATAGTTTTCTGAAGGACCCATGTCTGGATAGCGTGGATAGCCATTCATATATTTACCAATTAAACCAGTATAGTAGCCTGCATCTTGTAACCAAGTAGCCACGTTTGAGTCTTCATGACCTTCTGCTAAATACACAGGATAACCGCCTACAGGGGGCTTGTTATAACGCACTTTAGTGTTGTGAGAATATTGCCCACGTAATATAGATGCCCTTGAGGGGCAGCATGCAGAAAAAGGTGTGTAGGCATGTGAAAAGCTAGTGCCTTCTTCAACAATCAATTCATTGGTATGAGGCATAAATTCCATATCAGAAATCATTTGATCATCAGATAAAATAACGATGATATTTGGTTTTTCAGCAACACTTTGCGAAATCTGTTGCTCAATTCTTTCTGAAGGTTGCACCAATGGAAGTAATGAAGTATTTTTTAAAAATAAAATTGCGATAGCTAAAATAAAGAGTAGTAAAGTAACTTTGATACTAGTACGTCGAGAGGGTTTGAAAAATGGTTGCATCTTAACTAGTATTGTACTTGACGATTGATGATAAACACTAGGACTCGAACGCTACTTAAAGAACGCTACTCAGAAATTACCATCACGTACTCAGCTAACAACTAAGCAGACAGGCAAAATTAAGTTACACTATGTTAAACCATCACCAAGTCGCTACAGTACAGTATGTTTAGTCAATTTAAAATTTCAAAATAGTTAAACATACCTTTAACTTGGTACGTGTAAGAACACTTCGACGATTTGTTGAATCCCTAACAAATTAGCAAACGGACGTGAATAGGAACAAACCGACTAAGCAAAGGTCAACATGAGATTGAATTGCTATAAGATAAAATAGTCAATTTTCGACTTAATTTAAGTTCTTTCATAGATATTGAGGTGTAGGAATGTTTGAAGGATTTGAAAAACGCCAACTTCGTACAACTGGTGCAGAAATTAACCTTGTCAAAGCAGGCAATGGGCCACCCTTGTTACTGCTGCATGGTTACCCACAAAGCCACATCATGTGGCACAAAATAGCCCCACAACTATCAGAACACTTTACAGTTGTAGTCAGTGACTTACGTGGCTACGGTGATAGCTCCAAACCAGAAACAACTGCATTACACGAACCCTACTCAAAACGTGAAATGGCTAAAGACCAAGTAGAAATCATGACACAACTTGGTTTCGAAGAATTTTTGGTAGCAGGCCATGACCGTGGTGGGCGAGTGGCACACCGCATGAGTTTAGACTACCCTCAAAAAGTCAAAAAACTGGTCGTGATGGACATCGCCCCGACCTACACCATGTACACCACAACAGATATGGAGTTTGCCGATGCCTATTATCATTGGTTTTTCCTAATTCAAAAAGCCCCCTTGCCTGAACGGATGATTGGGGCTGATCCTAGCTTTTACTTTAGATCAAAATTAGGGCAGTGGGGTCAAGATTCTACAGCATTCCCAGAAGAAGTCATGGCAGAGTACCTTCGCTGTTTTGATGAAGCCACAATCCACGCTAGTTGCGAAGACTATAGAGCTTCAGCAACCATTGATATAGCCCATGACCAAGTGGATATCGATGCAGGCAATCTCACCTCCTGCCCACTGTTGGCACTTTGGGGTGATAAAGGTTTTGTAGGTAGAAAATACGATGTACTTGCTGAGTGGCGTAAACGTGCAAGCGATGTTCAGGGCTGGGCGCTGCCTAGTGGACACTATTTACCTGAAGAAGCACCTAAAGAAACACTTGCTGCACTACTGAAGTTTTTTGGAGAAGGATAACTATGAAAACTTACCGTATAGCACTAATCCCTGGCGATGGCATCGGCAATGAAGTTATTCCAGAATCTTTACGTGTGCTTGATAAAGTAGCTGCAAGCAGTGGTTTTAAGCTTGAGTATCAAACTTTTGATTATTCCTGTGAACAATTTGAAAAAACAGGCAAGATGGCACCAGACGGTTGGCTCGATGAGCTGCGAGATTTTGACAACATATTTCTAGGCGCTGTAGGTCGTCCAGATGTACCTGACCATGTTTCGCTCTGGGGCTTGCTTATACCCATTCGCCGAGCTTTTGAACAGTATGTGAATTTGCGTCCTGTAAAGCTTCTTAAAGGCGTTTCTTCACCGCTTAAAGGAATTGAAGCTGGCGATATAGACTTTCTAATTGTGCGTGAAAATAACGAAGGTGAATATAGCGAAATAGGTGGCAGACTCTACGAAGGTAGTGAACACGAAACTGTAGTACAGCAAAGCGTATTTACTAGACGTGGTGTAGATAGAGTCATGCGTTATGCTTTTGAACAAGCACAAACAAGACGCAAACATGTAACTTCTGCAACTAAATCAAACGGTATCATCCACAGTATGCCCTTTTGGGATGAACGTTTTAAAGTTATCAGTAGTGACTACGCAGATACGACTACTGACCAATTTCATATCGATATTTTGTGTGCGCATTTTGTGCAACATCCAGATTGGTTTGATGTGGTTGTGGCAAGTAATCTATTTGGCGATATTTTGTCTGATCTTGGCCCTGCAGTTGTGGGTGGTATGGGCATAGCACCTGGTGGAAACATCAATCCAGAAGGTACCTTTCCGAGTATGTTTGAGCCTGTGCATGGTAGTGCGCCAGACATTGCTGGGCAAGGGATAGCAAATCCAATCGCTTGTTTTTGGACAGCTAGCATGATGCTCGAGCACCTTAACGAACCTGAAGCAGCCAAAGTTTTACTGGACGCTGTAGAAGCAGTCACTGAAGAAGGCACGACCCTAACTAAAGATTTAGGCGGCAGTGCTTCAACAAAAGAAGTTACAGACGCAGTACTTGCAAAAATTAGCTAACAAAGTTTAGTGCTTTAACAAGTAAAAATGTAAGGGTTTATGGGTTAAGTAAATTGCGAAAGTCTGTACCCATAAGCCTTTTACAGTTTAGGCTCCAAAACATACCCTTTTAATATCGGTTGTCGTTATATTAGGCTTCTGGCATAATGATGAGCATTAAAATATATGCTAGTGGTCCAACCCCAAAACCAAAGAGTGCCACAGCAAAGATTACACGTACTAAAACAGGGTCAACCTCAAAATAATTAGCGATACCACTACAAACACCACCAATGATTTTGTTATTGGTATCACGGGTTAAACGTTTTTTACTTGAAGATTGAGTTACGGCAGTAGATGTAGTTGTTTCAGCATTGGTTTCTGGTGTTTCTGACATAATTTTGCTCCCTTACTTGAAGTATAAAAATAGTTAAGTTAGTGAAATTATATGCGTATCTTCCAAGTATAGCATCCTACTTTGGATTGAACTGTTATTTAGCTTTTAAACGATGATGAATTTGGTGAAATTTGGGACGAGCTTCACCGTTTACTTTTTTTCTTTGAGCTAATATACACATATGGACTTACTCGCTTGGCGCTTTGACCCAACCCTAATTGGTACACTTTTTACAGCAGGACTTCTTTATGCTTTAGCAATTGGACCATTCCGTTCAAGAATTGCTCCAGGTGAGAAATTTCCATTGAATTATGCCATTGTATTTTTCTCTGCGCTTTTCTTAATCTATTTGGCAGAAGGTTCTCCACTTCATGATTTAGCGGAAAACTATTTGTTAAGCGCACACATGTTGCAGCAC
>CALHRJ010000329.1 GCA_938038395.1 uncultured Deinococcales bacterium
GAGAACTGGATTGAATCACACAATCAGGTTATGCGCCGTTTGGTTGATGGTTTGCTTGAGCAGCATGATATGACCAAAGCTATTCAACACGTCGATCGCTGGATCAAGCTCGAGCCTTGGCAAGAACGTGCACACCGCCAAAGAATGTGGCTCTATTGGCAAACAGGCGAAGTGGATAAAGCACTTCAGCACTTCCGTCAGTACTCACGTCAATTAGAGCGTGAGCTCAGTGCAGAACCATCTGAAGATACTGCTCGCTTGTACGAAACAATTCTGCAAGACAAGCAAGATTCATTCCAAGAGCTTATTCGCTTACGCACAACTGCGCCAAGCTTAGCAAGCGCACCACAGCAAGACCCATCTGAGATGTACCAACTCAATGCCTCACTAACAAGCTTTGTGGGTCGTGAAACAGAGATGGAAAACTTAAGTAAGTTGCTAGAGCAACACCGCATTGTCACCATTCGTGGTGCAGGTGGTATGGGTAAAACTCGTTTAGCTCTACAAATTGCCAACTCTGATCAAAGCGAAAAATATCCAGATGGTGTCCTTTTTGTAGCTTTAGAGCGCACCACAGGTGGTCAACTGGTTTCACATCTATCTCGTAGATTAGATATCGACGAAGACGAAGCTGCGCTTGTCAAACACCTTAAGAGCAAAAAGATGCTCCTTGTGCTTGATAACTTTGAGCACTTATTGTCTACTAGTGGTTTTATTATGTCTCTTCTGCGTCAAGCACCAAACATCTCGTTACTGGTAACTTCTCGTGAAGCACTTGGTCTTATGGGCGAGCAGTTCTTTGTACTCAGAGGTCTAGAATTACCAGAACCTACTGAAACAGATATTGAAGTTATCAAAAGCTTTACAGCAATCCAACTCTTTGAAGAACGTGCGCGTCTCCAAGATCCTTACTTTGATATTGATCAGCACAATGTGCATCTTATTCATGAACTTTGTCAGAAACTATCAGGTATGCCCTTACCAATCGAACTTGCGGCATCTTGGTTAGGTATGATGAGTGTTGAAGAAATTGCAAAAGAGCTGTCTGTTGATCTTAATCTTCTCAAGACTGAGAGTGCCAACGTACTCGATAGACACAGAGATATGCAACAAGTTTTCTCAAGCTCATGGCAACAACTCACACCAGAATTACAGAGCTTGTGCTATAACCTCAGTAAACTTCCTGAGTTCTTCGAAAAAGATGATGTTGATGCGGTTAATGCAGCGTCGCTTGCTAACCTACGTAACTTAGTAGATAAGTCTCTACTGAATGTTGAAAAGCAAGAAGGCGTACTGCGCTATCACTTCCCAAATATTCTTCAGTCTTATACTGAAGAGGCTTACAAACGTAATTTAGCTTAAAGCTAAATCCCTTTCAAATATCCGAAAGAGCAGGTTAATAGCCTGCTCTTTTTTGTTGTTAAAAATCGAAATCCCTCTAGCTCCCCTTTAAAAAAATGGGGGATTTTTTTTGTCTATAGTCCTTACTAAAACGCATAACAGTTTATAACAACCAGTTGTTAAGAGCTTGTAAAGACCCGTCTTCTAAACTACTAACTATGAATGAATCCATTCAAACAACAAGCTTTTCCAAAGTCTTAATTGTTTGAATCATTCAATACACTAGTCATTCAATAAACTATGTCTACCTTATGTCGTCTGAAAAAGCACTTAGGCTTGCAGAGTATGGCATATTTTAAAAAGGGAGCTGATAAGCTGAACGATTTATAGAAAAGATTTTACAGGTAAAGGTCGGTTAGAAGGAGCCAAATAAATTTAACGGCACAAAACATATTTGATAGCTGTTCGTACAGTTACCCTACAAAAATAAAATTAAAGAGATGGAGTAGAAAGAAAATGAATAAACACCTAACTAAAATCGCAATGATTATGGCACTGATTGGCTTACTATCAATAAGTTTTGCTAGAGACTGGTATGTTTCAGCAGAAAATGGCAAAGGGAAAACTGGTACGATTGAAAAACCTGCTAAAGATTTAGGGAACATTATTTCTAAGCTCGAGCCTGGCGATGTCATCCACATAGCTGGTGGCACCTATCTAGGTCGTGCTAACAGTGGCGCAGATAGTATCGAAATGCCTGTGGAAATCTACGGTGGTTACGACGAAGCTTTTGAAAACCGTGACCCATGGGGCGCACACAAGACAATCTTTACGGGTGAACATAATGCAGATAACTTTGTGACAGATTATCGTTTATCTATCAATACAACAGATTACGGCACTAAACTCAAAGAAGCTCGAGGCGAGCCAACTGAGCACACAGTAGTTGTAGATGGCATCATTTTCGACAATGGTCCTCGTAACTTCTATGGTGGCGATGGCGCGAAAATTATCCGTATGGGTACTGCTGCCGATAAGCCAACACCAGAAAGCGGTGCGTTGGTCATAACAACAGGAATCAATAGTACTGTAACAGTTACTAATAATATCGCAATCAATACTGCGCCAACACAAGGTGTCTTTTCACTTAAGCCAGGTCGTTCCGCACAAGTAACAGTTAGTAATAATGCAGCAATCAACAACACAGGTATCGGCTTCCACTTGAGCAAAAGCTACGCTGGTGATGACGAAGCAGAATTCCCAACCTTTACCATGACAAATAACATCAGTATCTTGAATGAAAAGCATGACCCAATTGCAACCTATGGTGGTTCAGGTGCAATGCTTGAATCAGGCACACACGTCACCATGACTGGTAACATCCTTGCTATGAATGACTACTATGGTGTTGACAATGCAAGACGCGCTTCTGCAGTTATTATGAATGAAAACCTCATTTTTGCAAATGCAATTGCAGACTACTTAGAATTCGATACTGAGATTGAGTTAGATGAAATTGAAGACTGGTCAGACCTTATGGATGAAGCTAGTGATAACGTAGGTGAGTTTGTAGAATTTGGTTTCTCTCCAGAATTTGCAGCAACCTATATGGCAAGAGCAGTTATTGATCGTAATGCAGCAGAGGAAGATGTCCAAGCAGTTGATTCATGGTCAAATGATGTTCGCTCTATCTTTGGTCTAAACCTTCAAGGTACAAACATTAGTATTGATTCAGATGTATGGTTACCACGTCTTGAACTAGATGATGCGATGAATGTAATTGGTCGTTATATGGATGATAGTTTTGGCGTTTATATACCTTAAGTAAAGACTCTAGTGGTTTTTTAGAGCAGGTGTCTTATGACATCTGCTCTTTTTTTGCATTATCTTCTCAGAAAACAGACATATACTTTCCTATATAATAAAGTCTTTATTAGTTTATGTAGTACTGATTTCTGTTAGGAGTAAATAATGTTAACTAGAAAGATTATAGGTTCAACGAGGTATCTCTTGATCTACCTTGGACTTGTGCTGTCATTCTTTACTATGGCACAAAGTCAAGTTACCCAATCCCCAATTATCCAATCTACAGTCAATGTATCTGGCAAAGGAACTGTTTACGTTGAACCAGACGTAGCCATCTTTGATTTAGCCATTCAAACGCTTGACCTTGATGCAGAGGTAGCTACAGCAGAAGCAAAACAGATTATTGAAAAAATTCAGAACTTTTTAATAGCTATGGATGTTGAAAAAGAACTTATTCGTTCAGGGCAGTTTAATGTATCTCCTTTTCAAGAATACAACCGAGGACGAGCAACTGATCTTAAATATCAAGTTCAACATACACTCACTATTACGCTACGAGACATCACACTACTTAGTGAGGTTCTAGCAAAAGGGCTTAAGGCAGGTGCCAACCTTTCTGGTGGAATTCGCTATAGTTTGAGCAATGGTGAAGAGATTGAATCGCAAGCTCGAGCCCAAGCAATCGAAGCCCTACAAAGAAGATTGAATCAGTATGTTGAGCAAACAGGCTTAAATGTAGGTAGTATTTTACAAATTAGAGAATCTTCTAATTACAACAACAACAATAATCAACCCTACGGACCTTTTGGACCTAGTGGACCTTTTGGCTATAATCTTTATGGTCCTATCGGACCTTATGGCGGACCAGTAGGTGCGATAGGACCTATAAATTCTTCTGTTTTACAACTAAATGTACCAGTCTCTCCTGGTCAGATTGCGATTGAGGTCTTAGTTAATGCTGTATATGAGATTAAGTAGGGTAAATAATATGATACAGAAAAAAATAATTCATGCCG
>CALHRJ010000330.1 GCA_938038395.1 uncultured Deinococcales bacterium
GATGTATTTCTGCAACTAGTAGATTAGTAGGTGCTGGCACAATAGGTACTTCCATTTGCTTTTGCCACTGTGCTGCCCAGTTATTTCGGTTATGTGGTCCACGGACTATGCCATCTTGATTGAATTCAGTCCAGTGTGTGCCTGTTTCTTTGCACCATTTCTTGACTTTTTTGTCGCGGGCATAGGTCCAGAGGTTGCCAGTTTCTTGATGGGAGGTTAGCTCGAGCCCACCCAACTTCCCTTGCAAATACTGTAATACAGGAATCACCTCATCATAAAAAACACTTAAACGACCCCCATACTTACCCAAAGCCTGATCTAACTCTTTTAAAGACTCAAATATAAATTCTACATGCCGTTTATCAACATCAGGCTGTTGCAATAACTCAGGTTCAAATACATAAAGATAAACTGCTGGTAAATGCTGCTTAGCAACATAATCCAGCACAACATTATCTTTTATGCGTAAATCCCTTTTGAACCACAATACTGGCGTTGCTGATGTCATCAGTTTAGTTTACGGCTATTCCTAACATTAAAATGGAGGCAGTACTAAAATTCTAAACATTAGTACGGTAATAAGCCGTTCCAAATAGCATCCAAATGGGTGTATACTAAACAATAACACTTTTATACTATGTAATTAACTAGCTATATTCAGGAACCTAAATCCTGCTTACTTAAAGATTCATTGGGGATAAAACTGATTTATGAAGAAACTACGCATACTACTAGTTGCCTTAATTGCTGTTAGTATTTACTTCTTTGCACGTGTGCTAATCAATCCAAATAATCAACTGCCATTTATTAACCAACAAACAACAAATCAACCACCTAACATTGTCTTTATTTTGGCTGATGATTTAGGTTGGCGTGACTTGGGCATTTATGGCAGCACATACTACGACACACCAAACTTAGATGCCTTAGCAGAACGAGGCGTGCGCTTTACAGATGCTTATGCAGCGGTGCCAATTTGCTCACCAACACGGGCTAGCATTTTAACAGGGCAATATCCTGGTCGCCTACACTTAACTGCTGCCAATGGCCACACTGAAGGTGCCGATGATGTCTACGCAAAAGCAGGTGTCGCTGGGAACCCTATTCGAGCGTCTATCGCAACAAATGTTGTTAATCATTTAGCAGATTCTTATGTCACCTTAGGTGAATCCTTCAAAGAAGCTGGCTACTCGACAGCTTACATGGGCAAATGGCATACAGGTCGTGCACCATTCTTACCTGAGAATAATGGCTTTGATGTTGTCGTAGGTGCAAGAGGTGAACCTGGACCGGCAGGTAGCTATTTTGATTTGGTAGCTACAAGTCTGCCAACAAAGAGTCCAAGTGGAGCAGCCTATCCACAAAACACGAATGTCTCAAAAGTGCTAGTTGACTATGCAATTGACTTCGTAGAAAAGCAATCTAAACAAAAGGACAACTATTTCTTACACTTATCTCTTTATGATGTTCATTCACCTTACAGTGCTGATCCAGCTAAAATAGAAAGTTTTAGAGGAAAAATGGATCCTCAGGGTAAACAAGCTAGTCCAACAATGGCTGCAATGGTTAAAGAAATGGATGATCAATTAGGCCGCTTAATAAAAACTATAGATGCTTTACCCAATGCTGAAAACACTGCCTTTGTTTTTTACTCTGACAACGGTGGTAATATGTATGACTATATTGATAACAATATTCACCCCACCAATAATTCACCTTTACGTGGTGGTAAAGTTAGCGCTTATGAAGGCGGTGTTCGCGTTCCTGCCTTTGTAGTATGGCCAGGGGTTAGTACTGCCAATACAGTTTCTTCTGAAGTTATTACCAGTGTTGATCTCTTCCCTACGTTTATGGCTATGATTGAGCATCCACTACCTAAAAGCCAAGTCATTGATGGCATAGACATTCGCTCTGCAATCGAAGGTAATGCCTTAGAGCGAGAGTCAATCTTTTTCCACTTCCCCCATGATCCTCCTATTGTAGAAGACTCCTATGCATATTCAGGTATACGCAAAGGCAACTGGAAACTCTTACGCCTTTATGGTGAAGCAGGATTATTTGAAGACCGTTGGGAATTGTATAACCTATCAACAGATATAGGTGAACAAAATAATCTCTATTACGATGAACCAGAAATCGTTGCTGACCTTAAAAAAGATTTACAACAATACATGATTGATACTGATAGCTACGAAGCTGGAGTAAATAGGAATTTCTATAATTATGTTTGGGATGTTCCACCTGCACCTGCAAACAATTGGCTTTCTGCAGACCATTTAGATGTTAATCTCAAAAATTTCAATAGCCTTAAACTTAGACTTAGTAATCCAAGTTCGGCAAAAGAACTCAAAGTAGCAATCTCTACGTTTGATGCTAATACCTTTGACAACGGTCATGAAGTTACTATTCCAATCGAGGCTAATACAGTAGATTTCAAAAACTACATAGTTCCGCTCCATAGCTTTGTAAATTGGGATAGTCAAAATCGTTTAAAACAAATACGAGTGATGCTAGCGGATACTGAAGAGACTGCAGTTGTTGAATACGTACAAATAGTCAAAGGTAAATCGTGGGGCTTTGGATTAAACAACAGTTTGGACGGCTGGACTAGCTCAGCAAATTCAGCTATCGAAGTAACAAATGGTCAGTTAAGTATGGATTTTTCTGGTGAAGTATCACAACTCACATCTCCTCCTTCACTACTAATTGATGCTGCCCAAACACCCTATCTAGACTTAACACTCACAAATAATTCTGATGTAAAAACTGGAAACATTAGGTTTGAAACACTCGATAGCGGTCTTTCAGAAAATACTATCCAATTTGAGGTTGCGAACAATAGCGAGCCACAGACGATCCGTTTAGATTTATCTAAACATGAAAACTGGCAAGGCATCATCAAACAAGTCGATCTGAAGTTTGATTCAGAAAGTCTGTCAGAAGGAATGTTAAATATTGATTCTATAGTCTTTGTGCGCTCGCAAAGAACTGTTTGGGGTTTTGATAGGGACGAAGATGAACTGGGCTGGTTGGCCAACGGGCATATTCGCGGGGCTCGAGCCTCAAACGGTACCTACCAAGGAAGCATCACAGGTGGCGACCCCTATTTATATTCAGCAAACAATATTCTTCTAGACACCTCCGAATACACAAAACTCAAATTCAGGATAAAAAACATGACACCTTCAACAGGAGGCGAAATCTTTTTCCAAACTACCGATAGCCGTGGTTTTGCAGGAGAAAAACGTTTTACCTTTAGCACCACAGCCAATTCAACTGACTTTGAAGAAATCACTGTAGATATGTCTGAACATACATTATGGACAGGTGAAGTCGTTGCAGTAAGAATTGATCCTGCAGTTGGGGTTACAACTGGCACTTTTGAAATAGATGATATTACTCTATTAAAAAACTAATCTGTAAAGAAAGAAGTAAGAGATGAAACTTGTTGCCCTCTACGGTCCACCAGCAGTAGGTAAACAAACCATTGCAGAAGAACTAGCGAAACAAACAAACTTCAAACTCTTCTATGGACACCTAACTTGGAATGCAGTCAACCCCATCTTTCCGTGGGGTTCTGACTCTTTCCATATAGTCTTACCCGAAATTCGTCGTGTGATGATGACACAAG
>CALHRJ010000331.1 GCA_938038395.1 uncultured Deinococcales bacterium
GTTTGTATAACTTTCGCCGCATTGCGCGTTAAATGCAAAGATCGCTTTATCGCATACACCTAACTCTGTAGAAGATGAACTGGTTACTTTTCATGAAGTAGCCAGTTTTTTTGATGTCGAACTTTGAATAATCCTTCGTAAAAACATCAGCAGCAGCCAGCATTTTGGTGAAAATCTAAATCATACACCTACCAAATACATTTCCAATCTAACCACAAACTACATTAAGTTGCGATGAGTCTACCCTAAACTAAGTAACTCCATAATTAGAAACAATCGATAATAAAATCTATGCTACCCTCCAGCTAATGAATGGCAGCAACCCTCAACAACACACAACTTTAGCTCAAGAAATAAAACTCATTATCGTTTTACATAAACAGTTTTTAATGGGGTGGTATTGAGTGTCTGTTAGCGTTTCTTCTAGCAATCAAGCCCTCGAATATCTAAAGCTCTCGCTTACACCTGGTTTGGGTGCTAGAAAAATCAAAGTACTAAGTGAACACTTTGGTAACGCCGAAAAGATCTTATCGGCTTCCAACAAAGAACTGGCTGAAGTTTCAGGTGTTGGACCAAAACTTATCCAAGCAATTAATGTCCACAGAGACAACACCGAGGCAGAAAAAGAACTTAAACGTGCTGGCCATCTTGGTATAGATATTATTTCAATCGTAGATAACAAATACCCACAAGCGCTTAGAGAAATCTTTGATCCTCCGCCAATTATTTATGTTTTGGGTGATCTGCCCAAACAGGTGCTTTGTGGCTACGAAAATTTACATTCTGTAGCTATTGTGGGAACTAGAGATGCCAGTGATTACGGTTTAGAGCTTAGTAAAACATTGGGGAAATCATTTGCTGAGGCGGGTATTGCTGTCATTTCTGGACTTGCACTTGGCGTTGATAGTGCAGCGCATAAAGGTACGATTGAGGATTCTGGTCAACAGGGTCAGACGGTTGCAGTTTTGGGCTCGAGCCTCGACCATATCTACCCAAACCAGAATCAGAGTCTTGCCAAACAAATCTTAGACGGTCATGGTGCAGTCATCAGTGAATACCGCATCGGTACCAAACCTCATGCCCAAAACTTTCCAGGCCGCAACCGAATTATCAACGGCCTATCTAAAGGCGTTATTGTGGTTGAAGCAGGTGAAAAATCTGGCGCACTCATTACTGCTGACTATGCGTTGGATGAAGGGCGCACAGTTTTTGCAGTGCCAGGCAGACCCTCAGACAAACATGCAAAAGGCACGCTCAAGCTTATTAAACAAGGTGCAGTATTGACCCAATCTGCTACTGATGTCTTTGAAGAATTTAACTGGCAAGCAGCGGATAGTAGAGAACAAGCCAAAGAGCACTTGGCCCAGCTTGACAACACACAACTTGAAATAGTTAGTGCTATTGATAAACATGGCGAACCCTTACTTGACGATTTAATTTCTTTAACTCAACAACCTGCGCCAGCACTTCTACCAAAATTAAGTATTCTTAGTTTAAAAGGTATTATTAAAAAATTACCTAATGAGCGCTATATCAATTTATATAGGCTGAGTTAATTTTTAGCTTGGCTCGAGCACCCCTGCAACAGAAACCTGAGGATTAGATGCTAACAGCTCCCTCAAAAGCTGAAGGAGAAACCCCTTCCTCCAATTCAAACTTCGATTTATCACAGAATATTTCACAAAATTCACCAAAATTTACGATTATTGCAATATTTTAACTATAAATATGCAATATTTTCATATTAGTCCTAAATATAGTGGGAACTATCTCGCATAATCGTCTGAAGCACTCTTTTTGCCAACATATCTTGCAATGTTTGCAAGGATGATGATAACATATCACAAAGCTAGTATAAAAATAGACTGCGTACAAAGTTTGGATTGAGCCATACTAAACTGAAAAACGCTGAAAATAGCATACGCGTTTCTAAGGAAATACTGGTAATCGATTTGTGCACTTACTTTATATAGGTAAATGCTAAATCAAAACTCCTGAACCCTAAAAAGGAGAAGGAATGGAAAGGGAATCATCATGAAAAAAGTTCTACTCTCTCTACTTTGTTTCATTACAGTTACAGGTTTTACAGCTGTATCAGCACAAGGTCTAACCATCTGGACGCACTTTGGTGACGGCGATTTGGAATGGTTACAAGAACAAGCAACTAGCTTCGAAACAGCATTTGGCACACCTGTAGATATTGTCAAAGTTGACCTTGGTGAAATCAAGCAAAAAATGCTTCTCAGTGCTCCAGAAGGCGAAGCTGCTGACCTTATTGTACCGATTCCTCACGATCAAATTGGTGAAATGGCAGTTGGTGGCGTTTTAGCTGATATGAGTAGCTTTGCAACAAGCAGCTATCTCTCTGACCTGAATGGTCAAGCAAAAGTTGCCTTTACATTCAACAACAAACTATTCGGTCTACCAATGTATGTTGAAGGTCCAGCACTAATCGTTAACAAAGATTTAGTAAGTGACATACCTGAATCAATGGAAGCAATGATTGCTGCTGCACAAGAGCTAACAACTGATGAAACATCCGGTTTCCTTTATGATATCGGTAACTTCTACTTCTCTTATGTTTGGATTAACAGCATGGGCGGTTATGTTTTCGGACGTGACGATGCAGGCGACCTTGATGCCAGCGACCTAGGTCTTGACAATGAAGGTGCCATTAGTGGCATCAGTATGATTAAAGACTTACGCCATGAGTATAATTTGATTCCTGAAGGTACTGACTACGGCATTGCAGATGGTCAATTTATCGATGGTAATGTTGCGATGACCTACAACGGTCCTTGGGCAATTGGTAACTACAAAGATGCAGGTATCGACCTAGCTGTCATGCCTTTACCAGCAACTGAAGATGGTACAGAATTCAGTGGTTTCATGGGTGTTCAGGGCATCTTGATGAACGAATTCAGCACAAACAAAATTGATGCTGCAAACTTTGCAAAATGGGTAACACGTCCTTCTGCACAAATTGAGCTTGCGCTAAATACAGGTAAGATTCCTTCTTCAAACAATGCTGCTGCTGAAGTTGCGGACGACCCAGTCATTTCTGGTTTCTCTGCTGCACTCACTAACGCAGTGCCAATGCCAAATATTCCAGAAATGGGTAACGTTTGGGGTCCAATGGGTGATGCCCTAACCGTAGTTCTTGAAAGCGCTGATTCTGATGTTGCACAAATCGTAACAGATGCTGCAGCACAAGTTCGTGGTGAGTAATAATAAAATCGCTTTTTAGCAAAATGAATTAGTTCTACAACAAAATAGAAAATCGAGGGTAGTATCTGCTCTCGGTTTTTTTTACCTATTTTAAAGCTACTACTTATTTTTCTTGGCTCGTATATCTTAGTGTTAAAACATTTTAAATCTCTATTCTATAAATCTAAAAAGCTTAGAAACTCAATACCTTGAAGACTTAGTAATTTGGGGAGTTTATTATCGATATTTCTCGCTCTGTAAAAGAATATTTACCAAAATCCAATAATTCAAACGCATCTCTAGGAAAATCCATCCTAATCCTAACGGCTGCTCTTATTTTCTCAATACTAATAGGTT
>CALHRJ010000332.1 GCA_938038395.1 uncultured Deinococcales bacterium
TACCCAAGGAGATGTTTTAGGCACATCTCCAAACAGTTCTGATGGTGATGACTGGAGTCATTCATAGATTGGTAATTTCACTCAATGTTATAATCATTTCGGATACTTCGCTTGGGCGTTGTATCCATTTTTTGTTTATCCTTGGATGCATCCGCATTGTAGAGGATAGGTCGAAAATAACGTAAGCAGCTTGTTTTTAAGTACAGCGCAAAAACCGCCAAGGTGCTTCCATCTGCACTGATTTGTAATATTGAATGAGTTTATATCATCCGTCAATCTGCGGACGCACCCTTAACCCCCAAGCTGCTTGATATTTAGCCTGATTTAGCTTATAATTTAGGCATGGCTAAAAATAATGCCAAACAAGACTTAAAACCAATTTCTAACCCTAAGATTTCTAACTCAGTAGAGGATTATCTGAAAGCAATTTGGATGACTGCCCAAGATGGTGCAGCATCTACCAATGCTTTAGCGGAGCAGTTGAATATTGCTGCACCTTCGGTTTCCGCCATGCTGAGTAAGTTGCAAAATTTAGAATTTGTGGTTTATGAGCGGTACAAAGGTGCTTCATTGACTGAGAGTGGCAAGGCAAAAGCTTTAGAGCTATTGCGTAGGCACAGGTTGATTGAGACTTTTTTGTTCGAGAGCTTTGACTACAGTTGGGATGAAGTTCACGATGAAGCAGAGCAGCTCGAGCACGCTGTTAGCTCCCAGTTCATCGAGCGACTAGCAACTTTCCTCGACCACCCAACACACGATCCACATGGCGATCCAATCCCATGTCCAAATGGAAATTTACCAGATACACCAAATACTGCACTTGCCGAAGCAGAAAGTGGTCAGTCATTCGTTGTTGCAAGGCTACTATCGCAAGCGGCTGATGTTCTCAGTTATTTTGCGAAGCTGGGCATACAACCAGGAAAAGAATTAAAGATAATCGAATTTGAGCCATTAGGTGGCTTGGTTCATTTACTCATTGATGATGTGCCACGGGCACTTTCAAAAGAACTCGCCATGATTGTTCGTGGTGACATTGTAAAGACACCAACTGTTTAGAGTATCTCAAGACAGTTCGAAAGGAATAAATAGTTTATGAATTTATTTTCTAAATTAAAAAGCTTATTGATGCTAATTGTTTTAACCATAGCCATGCCAGCAATGGCACAGTTAGATATTCTGGTCACCACTGCCATGGCAGGTGATGTTGTTAAAAACGTTGCTGGTAGCTGTGGGGATGTCAGCGTCATGATGGGACCAGGCGTAGACCCACATCTTTATAAGGCAAGTGCAAGTGATGTGCGTGCGTTGCGTAGGGCTGATGTGATTGTCTATAGTGGTTTCTCATTAGAAGGACAAGTTGGAGAGGTGCTCGAGCGCTTTGGGCGCACCAAAACAGTCATCGCACTTGCAGAATCTGTCTCTGTGGTAAATAAACCAGAAGACGATGGTCATGGTTCGTCAGATACTTCCTCTGATAGTTCGGAAGAACATTCTAAAGATGAGGAAGAGGTTGAAAAAGCAGAAGGCTATGAACTGCTGAATTTTGGCACTTATAGCGTAGATCCACACCTTTGGATGGACGCAAGTTACTGGTTACAAACTGCTATGCCTTTAGCAGAAGAACTTAGTATAGAATTCCCAAATTGTGAAGATGACATGTTGGAGAATGCAACTATTTATGCGGGAAAATTAAGTGCACTGCATACATGGATTATAGATAGCATCGCAACAATTCCTGAAGAGCAGCGAATTTTGGTGACCGCACACGATGCATTTGCTTACTACGCAAGAGCCTATGCCATCGATGTTGCAGCAGTTCAAGGAATCAGTACAGCTTCAGAAGCGTCAATCAGTGATATCCGCAGTATTGTAGATACTGTAATAGAAAGAAAGGTTCCTGCAATCTTTGTAGAAAGTAGTATTAACCCAGCAACGATTGAAGCTGTGCTTGGCGCAGTTCAAGATAAAGGTGGCGAAACGGTTATAGGTGGCTCACTTTATAGTGATGCTATGGGTGATGACGGTACAGCTTACGGAACTTATATAGGAATGCTTTATTCCAATACAAAAGAAATTGTTGAAGCCTTGGGGGGCGAACTAGTAGAGGTGCCTGAGGAACTAACAGGTTGGCTCGAGCGCTGGGGCTTGTGATTTACTGATGTTAAAAACACATGTCAACAATCACGAATCTAGATTCGCTCTACACGTTGAAGATTTAACGGTTAGTTATGGCACCAAACCTGTTTTGTGGGACATCGATCTTGATGTTCCACCAGGTGTTTTGGCAGCCATTGTGGGTCCAAATGGAGCAGGTAAGAGCACACTTCTA
This sequence comes from uncultured Deinococcales bacterium, assembly GCA_938038395.1. GTDB lineage: Bacteria > Deinococcota > Deinococci > Deinococcales > Trueperaceae > CALGZD01. The sequence continues at coordinate 2,330 of CALHRJ010000332.1, forward strand.
AAAACTATATTAGGGCTGATAAAGCCAGCAGCAGGACATGTTTATATACATGGTAAGCCCTATACAAAACAACGTCATTTAGTTGGCTATGTTCCTCAGCGCTCGAGCGTAGATTGGGATTTCCCTACGACTGCTTTGGATGTTGTGACTATGGGTTTGTATGGACGCTTAGGCTGGTTACGCCGTGCGGGTAAAGAAGAGCGTCGCCGTGCTGCCAATGCTTTAGAACAGGTTGGCATGGAAGCTTTTGCCGATAGGCAGATTAGCCAATTAAGTGGTGGACAGCGACAGAGAGTTTTCTTGGCAAGGGCCTTAGTCCAAGATGCCGACCTATACTTCATGGATGAACCTATGGCTGGTGTAGATGCTACAACTGAACGTGCCATTATAAATATTCTCAAGGAACTTCGAACACTTGGTAAAACAGTAATTGTAGTACATCACGATTTACAAACTGTTTCTCAATACTTTGATTGGATGCTCTTTTTAAATGTCCGTGCCGTTGCTCAGGGCCGTGTTGAAGATGTGTATAATGCTGAGAATTTGCAAAAGGCATACGGCAGTCAAATAGCTTTATTACAGAATGCAGATATTCCTACGAGCAAATCCGTCACAACCCAATCAGATATTTTGACGTCAGAAGCTTTACAGAAGAATTAAGGTGGATTTCTAATGGACGCCTTAATTAGTTTTCTCACAGATTTTAATGTGCGCAACGTTGTTTTTGGCGCAGCGCTGCTAGGAATATCTAGTGGTGTACTTGGCAGTTTTGCTGTATTGCGTCGCCAAAGTTTATTGGGTGACACACTTGCACATGCATCTTTGCCTGGTGTGTGTTTAGCATTTCTTATCGTAGGTGCGAGGCAGGCGCTACCGACCATGTTAGGTGCTTTGGTAGTTGGTTCAATTGCAGCCTTTACAGTCTTACTAATCATTCGCAGAAGCCGTTTGAAAACAGATGCAGCACAAGGTGTTGTGTTGAGTACTTTTTTTGCTTTAGGCATCGTTCTATTGACTTATATTGGTAATCAGAATAACGCTGGGCAGGCTGGCTTAGAAAGCTTTTTGCTTGGACAAGCTGCCTCAATCATGCCGTCTGATGTTCAACTGATGTTTTACATCACACTTATTGCTTGTGGTTTGGTTTTGGTTATGTGGAAAGCGTTTAAAGTCATAAGCTTTGATCCTGGCTTTGCTGCAAGTTTAGGTATACCAGTTTTGACCTTTGAATTGTTGATGACGGCAATGGTGGCTTTAGCAATTGTTATAGGGTTACAACTAGTAGGTGTTGTGCTTATGGCATCTATGCTGATTGCACCAGCAGTTGCTGCAAGGCAGTGGGTAAAGAGTCTTGAACTAATGGTTTTGCTAGCAGCACTATTTGGCATGTTAGCGGGGGTTGGCGGTGCTATTTTGAGTGCTTTAAGGAGTGGGTTTGCAACAGGTCCACTCATCGTAATTTGTGCCTCGATTATTGTAATGGTTTCACTGTTTTTTGCACCAGAACGAGGTTTGTTGTGGGCTGCAATTGCCCGCAGAAGAAATAATATCAACTTAAGAACGCAACAAGTTTTAACTGATATGTACCATATTGCAGAAGAACACAATGATGCGAATTATCCAATTGAGATAGGTATGGTTAACAGTCTTTATGGTATGCGATTAGACTCAGTAATGGCAGGGTTAGAAAAACAAGGTTGGCTGCGTTATGACAAACACATGCCAGAAGAAGGACGGCATGTAGTTTTGACAACGAATGGCTATCAAGAGGCAGAACGCATTCTTAGAGACATGGTGAAGCGTGATTGATGGTGTCGCAATTTGTCAAATTGATAAAGTTTCTAAAGAGGTTTGCTTAGTTCATAGTTTTGAAATGGACTCATTCTTTATCCAACTATCTCAGCAGTTTGGGGGTCTAGTTTATGATTGAATCTATTCTAAATAATCCTGATTTTGTAATTATAGCGGTTGGCACATTGGTGGGGATTGCTTCTTCTATTGTTGGTAGTTTTCTGGTGTTACGTAAGGCAAGTATGCTATCTGATGCTATGAGCCACTCAATTCTTTTAGGTATTGTTGCAGTGTACTTTTTAACGGGTAATCAAAACTCACCCTTTTTCTTAATTGGTGCTGCTGCGGTCGGTGTGCTAACTGTGGTCTTGACTGAAAGCCTCGCACAAACAAAACGAGTGAACTATGATGCTGCGATTGGTTTGGTCTATCCATTTTTGTTTGCAATTGCGGTTCTACTTATTAATATTTTTGTTCGAAATGTACACATAGATGTTGATGCGGCCTTGTTAGGGGAAATAGGCTTGTCTTGGCTAGATACCCAACAACTCTTTGGTATTGAAGTACCAAGTTCTCTTATTAAGATGACAATCATTACTGTACTTAATTTGGCTTTCGTCGGTCTCTTTTATAAAGAACTAAAGCTCGCTACTTTTGACAGTGGCTTAGCAGCAACTTTAGGATTTAGACCTGGTATTTTGTACTATGCGTTGTTGAGCTTGACGAGTTTAACAGCGGTCGCAGCGTTTGACGCCGTTGGTGCAATTCTTGTAGTTGCCTTTATTATTGTGCCACCAGCAGCAGCCTATTTACTTACGGATAAGCTTTTTAATATGCTAGCCATAGGTTCAGTTATTGCATTTTTGTCTAGCTTGCTTGGTTATGGCAGCGCAGTGCTGCTCGATGTTTCAATCAGTGGCATGATGGCTCTTTGGACAGGTGTGTTCTTTACCTTGTGCTTACTATTTAGCCCAAGTTATGGCTTGATAGCACAAAGTTTTCGCTTTAAACAGCAAAAAGTGGTGAATGCACAACGTACATTGTTGATACATTTATTTCATCATGAAGACGATGAAAATAGGGAAGAGGAAAATGCACTTCCGGCGTTGCAATCACATTTGCGCTGGACAGCAGCAAATTCTAGAGAAATTGTTATGGACTGTTTGGATGATGGTTTGATAACCAAACAGGCAGATAGTGATCAACTATTCCTTACGGAAAAAGGGCGGATTTGGGCTAGGGAAGTGCTCGAGCCGTGGCAACATTCCTAAACCATCTAAATTTTTGTAGCATCTTCAGGTGGCTGAGGCGGTACAGCCAAAACAAAAAATACTGAGCCAATCGCTGCTAAAATAGCCAGAACAACAAAACTATTTCTATAACTACCAAAAATATCAGTCATTACACCTGCCAACATTGGTCCTAAAATAATACCCATCGTAACAATCACTGCCGAGTTACCCATAATCTGAGCAAAGTTTTTGCGTCCAAAATAGTCAGCCCGCATAAGCTGCATCATAGGCGCGCGAATGCCCCAAGCTAAACCATGCAGCACTGCAAAACAGTAAACCCAAAACAATGATGTGCCAAAGGCCAAAAGTAAGATGCTAATAGCGTGTGCAAACATGCAAGCTACAATAAGTAGTCGCTGATTGACCTTTGTACCAAGGTAACCACCAAGCAATTGACCAGCGATAGTTATGCCAGTTAAAAGCGCAAATATATTAGATGCAAACTGCACACTCAAACCACGTTCTTCTTTCAAGAAAGGAACCAAGTGAGCCATCAGTGCAAATATTAGCACCATAGCAAGTGCATGACCAAAAGACAGAAACCAAAACGATGACGTTTGTAGTGCTTCTTTAGCTGTAAAGTTATAACTACTTTGTACTTGATGTTTGTTTGTAACTTGTTTGCTGTGGATTTTCCCATCTGGAATAGAACCGATATCTTCAGGAAAATTGCGAATAACAAAGGTAAAGATTAGTCCAAAAAACAGAATGAGTCCACCAGATAAAATAGCGGTAGGACGCCAACCAAGTGTAACAAGTGCATAGGCAATAGCTGGTACAACTAATCCACCAATGCTCATACCTGTTTGTAAAAGTGCAATGGAGGTAGAGCGCCAGTGATCAAACCAGTTGAAGGCTAAAGTATTGACTGCTAAAAATCCAGATAGGGCAGAGCCAAAAGACATAATGCTTAGAACAAGCAGGAATGACCAGACTGAATTTATAAAACTAAAGGCTATAAAGCCTAGACCAAGAATGATGACGCCAATAGTCATGATTTTTCTAGGTCCAAAGCGTAGTAATAAATTACCAACAAGCGGTGCTAAAAAACCACTGACAGCGTATTGGACTGAAAAGCCAGTTGCATAAATAGTCTTGCTCCAAGGAAAGGTATCTTGTAAAACTGCTGTATAGGTGCCGTAGGCTTGCATGAGTAAGCCAGTGTTAACAATTTGCATACCGATACACGCTGCCAGAACCCACCAACCGTAGAAAGTCTTACTAAACAAACGTTTTAATAATGGGGGATGAAGTTGAGGTTGAAGGTTATTTTTCATAAAAAGGTTAAAAAACAATACAGATATTGTGCGCTTTTCAGCTTGCAATAATCTGTATTGGATAATACACCTGTTACACAAGGATTTTAGGAACAGCTGTTCTAGAACTTGAAAAGTCTGTTTTGAGATTTTCTATTCAGACTATCTAGCAAGTTACTCTAAAGATTTAAAGTAAAGAATTGCTTCTGTCAAAATAGCGTCACCTACCAAATCAACATAGGCGTCACCTGTGACTTCTTCAGGTAGATTATCTAAATAATTTACACTCTCAGAGAAATTGAAAAAGCCGTCTTCGTCAACTTTTATTTCTGCAATCGAACCATCTTCCTTAGTAAGTTTGAGAATCTGTCCCGGTGTGCCTCCAGTACCGCTTATTTCTAGGACTTGAGGGTAACGGCTATCAGTTACTAGTAGGTCAGGCTCGAGCCCTACCTCGCTCACGCTATTTTGATCTGGTGAAAGCCATTCCTCAATTGTTAGTTGAATTGCTCCACGGTTTTTAAATTCATAATATTCACTTGCAACCCCTTTACCAAAGGTCTGTTCTCCAATGATATAAACACGGTCATTTTCATCTAAGGCAGCTGCAAAAATTTCAGCAGAAGATGCAGTTTGTCCATTGACCAATAACACGATGGGCATGGTGGTGTTATCTGTATCTTCTTTTGTGGCGTCGCTTGCAGTCAAACTGGTACTGGTGCGCTCCCAGTAAATCGTACCTTCTTCTAAGAACAAATCAGCGATGTCTTTTGCTTGCCACAAATATCCACCACCGTTATCTCTCAAATCTATAATAAGTGCTTCGATGTCTTGTTCTAATAACTCATTATATTTTTCTGTAAACTTCTCAGCTACTTGGGCGTTGAAGAATGATAATAGGTTTATATAGCCAACCTTGTCAGGTAGCACAGTTGATTCAATCGAAACGATATCAATAATCTCTCTGACAATGACAAATTCAAGTTCTTCGTCTAAGCTTGGTCGGTACATTGTAAGTACAACAGCCGTACCTTCGTCGCCACGTAACAAACGAACAAGCTCGTCAAGATTCATTTCAGTAACATCGATATTATCAATTTTCTTAAATATATCACCACGACGTAGACCAGCACGTTTGGATGGACCAAGCGCATTGATTCTTGTAATCTCGATTGTGGTTGCTTCTTGTCTACTTTTTGTTGCTAAATTGACACCTATACCAGAATAACTGCCTGTACGGGTTTCATTTTCAAGTTCTGCGGTAGCAGGTTCCATGTAATAGCTATAAGGGTCGTCCAACGCTGTGATCATTCCCTCAATAGCGCCTTGCAAAATCACATCATCGTCAACATCTTCAAGGTAGAGCTGTCGAATAGTGGCAAATGCTTCGATAAACGAATAACCAACATCATTTAAAAGTAGTTCTTGAAGTGGGGATAGGGGTGCCAGTTCTGGGACAGCTACAAAGTCTGAAGCGCTCTCTTCTGTAGTGCTTGTAGGGGAATCTGTGGAGTTGTCTGTGGCACCTTCAGTCTCTTGTGAGAAAGTGCTGGAGGTCACTAATAGGAAAAGTAACACAATGATTAGTTTAACGATTGAATGTATAAACGAGTTTAGGTTCACATTAAAAGTATAGTTCTTTCAATATGAGATGCTATAGGGAAGTGGTTCGTCTTGCTAATTGATAAAGATTGAAGGAAGTTCTAAGCCTAAGCATTAGATTGTTTCATTAGATTGTTTCATTGAAAAGAAATTATCTTTGAGTTGTGCTAAAACTATTTTTAACGCTTAGCCGACCGTACCTATAAGGCAGTTTCATTTACAGGTGTCACTGCTAGTAGTCCTGAATTTAGTCAATGACATGACTAAATTCAGGATAGCTAGAATAGTCAGATTAAACGGAATAAGGTAAGCTATTGCTATGAGTGAACAGACCCCCCTTTTTGGCGATGAAACTGAATTGAGTACCGAAACAGACGCTGAGAAACAAGCAGCTAAACCTACTAAAAAAACACCTGCAAAAAAAGCAACTTCAAAAGCGAGTAAGCCTAAAGCAGCTAAACCTGATGCAGTTAAATCTGATGTAGGTACATCTAGTGTTGATTCTAAACAGGAATCACCTAAACCGAAAAAACAAAAAACATCAAAAGACAATGGCAATAGAATTGTATTGATTGATGGACACAATCTGATTTTCCGCAGTTACTACGCAATCCGTGAACTTCGTAATTCAAAAGGGCAGTCTACCAACGCAATCTTTGGCTTTTTACGCTCACTCATGCAAATTTTAAAAGATGAGGGTGAGCACGACGCAACCTTAGTCACTTTCGATGCACATGCAAAAACCTTTAGACACGATAAGTTTGAAGGTTATAAAGCACAGCGTGCGCCGATTCCAGAAGACTTACCAACACAGATTGGCTATATCAAAGAAATTGTCCGTTTGATGGGTATTGACCAAATTGAAGTTGCTGGCTTGGAAGCCGATGATATTTTTGGAACTGCTTCGGCAAAATGTTCAGCTATGGGTTACGACGTTGATATCATCTCAACTGATAAAGATGCCTTTCAGCTCATCAGTGATAAAGTCACGGTTTACAATCCTGTAAAAAGCTTGCGCTACGACAACGAGCGGGTTTTTGAAGAATATGGTGTCACGGTTGAACAGTGGGTTGATTACCGCTCACTAACAGGGGATAGCTCAGATAATATTCCTGGTGCTAAAGGGATTGGTCCAAAGACAGCTATGAAGCTAATGCAGGCACATGGAAGCTTGGACTATATGCTCGAGCACCCTGAGGAAATCAAACCAGATAAGGTACGCGAGAAGTTCCTCAACAGCGTAGAAGACGTGAAATTCTCAAGAGAACTCTCTGAAATCCTGATAGATGCAGATATAGACATTAATCCAGCGCAGTGGGCAAAGTGCGAAGTCCAAGAAGAGGAACTCGTTGCTTTATTGACAGAATTGGAACTACTCACCGTTATTCGAGATTTAGGTTTAAAACAGTCTGCCACTGCTACGCAAGAACAGCTAAAAGTAGAAACGGCAAGCTATGACGTTGTAGATGCTTCTGAGATAACTGGTGGTGTCATCAGTTTTGAACTGAGTAATGAAAATGCGCCGATGCAGGCTTCACTTGATGAGATTGCAATTGCTTCAGAAGGTAAAGTTGCAGTTATAGAAGGGCAAGAAGAAATTTTAGCCTATCTGGCTAAGCAAGAAAGCATCCAAGCAAATGACTCCAAGGCTTTAACGCTTTTTGCAAAGGCTAATGGCATTGATGTAACGCCTGCGGACGACCCTTCACTTATGGCTTATTGCTTTGACCCAAATCAGACTGAAGCGCTCACTCTTACACGTAGATACGGCTTGACAGAGTGGGATGAAGATGATTTACGAAAACAGGCTGAGGCGAGCTATGAGCTTATACAGCATTTTAAAACAAGTTTAGTTGAAGAACAAAAATCTGTCTATGAGGATATTGAAAAGCCGCTTTCTAAAGTACTTTTGGATATGGAATATACAGGTATTGCTCTAGATACCGAGTTTTTGAAAGACCTTTCAGCTACGCTAGGGAAAACGGTTGCTGAGTTGGAAGAGAAAGTGCGTGAGGTTGCGGATAATCCTTTGTTGAATCTGAACTCTCGTGACCAATTGGCTGAGTTACTGTTTGATAAGCTCGAGCTGAAAGCTGGCAAAAAGACAACCACGGGTAAACGCTCTACAGCCGTCAGTGTATTAGAGCAAATTCGAGACCAACACCCAGTTGTAGGTCAGATTCTTGAATACCGTGAACTAGCCAAACTAAAAAGTACCTACATAGAACCCCTACCCAAGCTAGTCAACCCAAAAACAGGTCGTATACACACCACCTTTAGTCAAACCACTGCAGTCACAGGGCGTCTAGCAAGCCTTAATCCAAACATTCAAAATATTCCAGTACGCACAGACATAGGCCGTCAAATTCGTAAAGCCTTTGTGGCTGCTGAGGGCTGTCAGTTGTTGATTGCTGATTACTCACAAATCGAATTGCGGGTACTT
>CALHRJ010000333.1 GCA_938038395.1 uncultured Deinococcales bacterium
TCTGGTCTGAACATATCAATGATTTTTTGATGTGGCGACAGGTTGATTTATTTCTTTACCTACATGCTGTAAAGCAAGAGAATGAACTAGATACTGAAGAAGAGGACGCTTTAGAAAAAATAAGGCAGAACATCATTAATGATATTCTGCCCTTGGAACTATAGTTTAGTTAAGTACTTGCTAACTGGCTTGTTTGTAACCATCTGGGTTTTGTGATTGCCAGCGCCAAGAATCTTCGCACATATCTCGAAGACCAAGTTCAGCTTGCCAACCAAGGTCGCTCTTTGCTTTTTCTGGGTCAGCGTAGCAAGACGCAATATCACCAGCTCTACGCTCGATAATTTGATAAGGCACATCTTTGCCAGATGCTGCTTCAAAGCCCTTAACCATTTCTAAAACGCTGTAACCTTGACCTGTACCAAGGTTATAAACAACTACGCCAGGTTTGGTAGCTAGTTTTTCGATAGCTTTAACATGACCTTTTGCTAAATCAACAACGTGGATGTAATCACGCACACCAGTACCGTCTGGGGTTGCATAGTCATCACCATAAACGCTGAGTTTTTCGCGTTTACCAACAGCTACCTGGCTGACATAGGGCATGAGGTTATTCGGTGGACCTTGTGGGTCTTCGCCAATTAAGCCACTCTTATGTGCGCCTACTGGGTTAAAATAGCGTAGTAGCGCAATGTTCCAGTCACCATCTGAAGTGTGAATGTCTTTAAGTGCCCACTCAACCATCAACTTACTACGGCCGTAAGGGTTGGTAACTTCTTCGATAGGTGTATCTGCATCTTCGGTAAGTGGCAGAGATTTTGGTGTGCCATAAACAGTTGCAGATGAGCTAAAGACAATATTCTTTAGACCAACGTTTGCCATAGCTTCGCAAAGGTTAAGCGTTCCTGTGACATTGTTATGGTAGTAGGTAATTGGTTGTTCAACAGATTCACCAACAGCTTTTAAAGCTGCAAAGTGAATAGCAGCGTCAAAGGTATCACTTTCTAAAACTTTTGCTAGTGCAGGTTTATCTAGTAAGTCAACTTCATGAAAAACTACGTCTTTTCCAGTAATTTGTTTAACACGTTTTAAAGACTCTAAACTGCTGTTTGAGAGATTATCTATAACTGTGACTGTGTGTCCAGCTTCAAGTAATTCAATACATGTATGACTACCAATGTAGCCTGCCCCACCTGTTACTAAAACGTTCATTGCATCATCTCCTAATGACAAATTTGGTACTTCTGGACTTAATAAGATAAACAGTTTGTTTGCTTATCTTATGTGGAGTAGCATGCCCTGCCAAACTTTGACTAAGTTTGCGACATGAGCACTTTCAGGAGTCTGAAACATAGACTCATATTTTGGTTATTTTACAAGATAGCTGCTAGTGATTTGTTAAGCAAGCTGACTGAATTAAAGAATTGGCTAATCTTAGGCTTAATAGAGTCTTTAGGGATGTTTCAGATTGGATTGCAATCTTTAATACTTTTGCCTACTCCAAAGATTGTGTAAACTGATTGTATGATACTGACTAGTCAGTACCGTCAGGCAACTGGATTTTTGGTGAATGAGAGTAGTTTCTTGTATAAATTGGAGCAATGATGTCAGCAGATAAAGAAATTAGTAGCAAGTCTACACGTAACCGCATTTTAGATGCCGCTTTGGATGTTTTTTCTAATAATGGCTACCACACTAGTCGTATGGATGACATTGTTGATGAGGCAAGTGTTTCTAAAGGATCGATTTACTTCCATTTCCCAAATAAAGAGCGATTATTCCTAGCGTTGGTTGACCAATTTTCAGACTTGATAGATCGAAGCGTAACTGAGGCTATTGCTGAAGAAGAAGGCATCCAAAAGGTTTCTGTTGCTGTTGAAACTGTGCTTTCAACATTTGCTAAGTACCGTAGACCTACCAAAATTCTACTAGTGCAAGCTGTTGGTCTCGGTTCGGTTTTTGAAAAAAAACGCCAAGAAGTCCATGATCGCTTTGCAAACATGATTGAAGACTTTTTAAATGAAGCAATCGCTGCTGGCGATATTCAGGCAGTGAACAGTAAAATCACGGCACATGCATGGATGGGTGCAATTTATACCCTCGTTATGCAATGGGTTATGACAGCAGAACCAAGTAAAGAAGAAATTCAAACGCATCTTTTACCTTTGTTACTGCGTAGCGTAGGTTATGAGCCTAATAATGAGGTTAAGGGGTAACAGACTATGGCGGATGTACACAATCAAGAATTGATGGCTCGTTACGGAGAACTTGTGAGTGTTTGTATTCCTTGTTCTGAGATTGACCCACTAGTTTTTCTAAGTCATGCCAAAGGTGAGACACGTTTCTTATGGTCTAGCCCTGATGATTATCATGTGATTGCTGGCTTTGGAACTGCAGTTGAATTGGTAGCTTGGGGTGCGAACCGCATTGACGATATTCAAGCGCAAGCTAACGCCCTTTATGCTTATTTAGAACAACCCAATAGGTCTTTGCCCACACCGAAACTATTTGGTGGCTTTGCTTTTTTTGATGAATTTACCCCTGAAAATGCTTGGGCCAGTTTTGCGCCAGCGCAGTTTGTACTGCCACACTATCAACTTGAGATTACAGAAGATGGTAGTTTCTTGAGTATCCATGCAGAGTTGCAAGGGGATGATTTGAGTGAAGAGGATTTACGTGAAGCACTCTTGGCACGCTATGAATTATTAAAGCTCGAGCAGCTTGCATATTTTGAAAAAGAACCTGAGGAAAATAGTTTGGTTTCCACAGAAGATTTAATGACAGAAAAGGCATGGTCAGAGGCTATCGAAAATGCTCAATCTGTCATGAAAACTGGTAAGCTCAAAAAAGTTGTCCTAGCACGCATGAAAGAAGCTCGTTTTGAAAACGATATTTCTAGTTTGTCAACGCTAGAATA
>CALHRJ010000334.1 GCA_938038395.1 uncultured Deinococcales bacterium
CAGGAGCATTAAAAATGGAGATATCTAAGTTTTTAACTGCTATTGATGCTTCTCCTTGGTGGCTAGTAATTCTCGCACCCTCTATATGTTTTGTGACGTGGTTGTATTTTGAATACAGGAACAAAGGCGAGAAACCGCAAGTTGTTGAAACAACTCACCCCAATAAACAAAACTCGACACTTCAACAAGAACAGCAAATATCAATTGATTTAGAAACAAGAGTCAATGAAAAAAAACAAACTGCTGAGTTTTACCAGTTTAATCAAAAAGGTGATTTTGGGTTTTACGCAACTGGACATATAAATGAGGATACACAATCTACGTTATTTATATTCCATCTAAAGGAAAATATAAAAGTTGATAAAATAACAATTGAAAGCTTAAACACTGCTGGTAAAGAGTATCCATATATACCACCACGTATGGACGAGAAATACGGCTGTACGATAGCTGTACCTCACTTTATAAGAGATAGAGTTAGGGTGACTCTAGTATTTTAGAAAGAAAGTAGAACTACCTTAAGTCTTTAGATTCCATATCTGGGTCACACAAGTAAGTAGTTCCCATTATTTTTTCCAAATATTAGATGTGTGGGATTACGACTTACAGCTCATGTTGGGCACAGCCCAACCTACGGTACTACCTAAAGTTTGGAAGTAAAACAGTCAAAGCAAAATACCCAACTAGGACAACTATAATTACTAGCAAGTTATCGAAGTAGCGTTTTGAGAATTCAGAGCCTTTGAAAAATAACCCCTTCCAATTATCAAATAGATTGGTTTGGACTATTGTTAAAAATATCGGTGCTATAAACACCGCAGCAAATAAATACAGTACGACTGATAAAGGTACATCGTTCATGAACATGCCCTTCCTTTAGCTATTATCCCACTCGCCATCAAACATAATCTCACTTAAAGGTTTGCGTTCTCTAGGCAAGGCTTCTCTTTCGGCAAGTGCTTCAGGCAAACTACCAGCATCACCCAGGTATCCCATAGCAAAAGTCACAACAGAGTTAAAATTTTCTGGAATCGCAAAAGCCTCATCGGCTTTGTCTTTTGAAAAGCCAGCCATTTGGTGTACGTAGATGTTCATGCTCATTGCCTGTACCGATAGATTTGCCACTGCTTGACCAAGGTCGTACTGAGCGTAGCCATTGGGTCTAGTTGGTTTACCTTCTGCCACTAAGGTCGTTTGGGACGCTGCTAGAACAACCACAGGCGCTGTTTTAGCCCAAGTTTGGTTTGTTTCCATCAATACACCAATAAGCTTGTCAAAAGCTGATGTGCCTTGCTTACAAACGATAAAGCGCCAAGGTTGTAAGTTAAAGCCAGAAGGCGCCCAACGTGCTGCTTCGAAAAGTTTATTTAGGTCGTTATTCGAGATAGCTTTATCACTAAAGGCTCTAGGGCTCCAGCGCTGACTGATTGCATCTAAAATATCGTGCTCTGTGGGGGTATGTTTACTCATGGCTTAGTCTACGGTTTTTAATTCGTGATTTTAAAGCTTTTGGGTATGGTATAAATCACCATGTCTAAAATCAAACGCAACCTTATCGAAGGTCAACCTGTACTTATCATTATTGACATACAAGGCGGCGAAACCAATAGTACTCCAGACAAGCCAGTGTCTATACCGCTTATGGATGGCTACGACCAACGTATGGAAGGTGTACCTGCTTTGATTGACAAAGCTCGAGCCTGCGGTATACCTATCATCTTCTTTCAAGAAGCCCATAGGCGTGATTTGATTGATTTTGGTCGGGAACTAGATGGTGCTGAGGGTGTGCATTTACTAGAAGGTGATGCTGGTACGGAAGTCTCAAAAGCTCTTGGTATGCGCCCTGATGATTACTTTATACGTAAGCGTCGCTATTCTTGTTTTTTTGGTACGGAACTTGAGATTCTTTTAAAAGGATTGAAGGCAGAAACACTAATTCTTGTTGGTGGGCATACCGATGTATGTGTTCATTATACTTTTGTTGATGGGCACCAACATGACTACTTTTGCCGTGTTGTCGAGGACTGTGTGGCGGGCTCGAGCCTCGAATCACACAACGCTGCACTTAAGGCGATGGAATATCTCCAAACAGGTGCATGTAGAAGCTCACAAGAAATCACAACAGCCTTTGAAAACTATAAAAGAAAATAGTCCAATCAATCTATAATGCCTAAAAATCCAAATATCTACTATTGCACTTTATAAAACACCTCAAAACCATAAAGATAACCCACAGCTGAACATGCTGTGGGTCTCAATTTTGTTTCCCCGATGCTAGTGTAGGGGCTAGCATTTATATATAAAAAAATTACTTGTGCCCCCCACGGACTAAATTAGATGTTAAAGGTTGATAGTTAACAAAACGTAGACAGATTTTTAAAGCAAGTGACAGGTTTATTAGCAAAGAATATGCGAACTAGTCTTATAGCGTGACATTAATCGACTTAGCGGTCATTCAGAAACCTTAAACATCAACCGAACATCTGTTGAGCATCAAAGTGGTTTAGCACTGTAAGCTAAGGATTGGTAATTGTATAACCCAAACAGTGAGATTTAGGTATAGAGCATAATGCAAAATGACTTTTCTGGTATCAGAAACAGCCAAGTATGACAGTGTGAAACTGTTGATTTTATGGAGATGATTTCTAAATATACCTTTTAAAATCAGCTTCTGTTAAAAATAGTTTTATTAATGCAAAATGAGAAAAATAGTCACTTCTAAGCAGTATCAACATAAGAACTAAGGAAGGTCAATTTTTTCAAAAAGGCTGATTTTACATAGAAAAATTGCTAAAAAGGAAACCCCGTGAGGGCTCACGGGGTCTTTAGGGAGGAGATGGTAGAAGGTTTTTCTACGCGTTTAGCTTAACGCTAAACTCAAGATTAAGATTATATTAACAACTCTTACAAAAAACTTACAAATTTATTATTTTTGAATAAATTGAACCCCACGTGGGGTACGTGGGGCTTCTTAGGGAGGAGATGGTAGAAGGTTTCTTCTACTAACGTAGTTACAGACAAAATTTTGGTAGTGACTATAACTATTAATGCCTAATCTATCAAATAATTACAAGTAATGCAAGTTTAATGTTTAATTACCGAAAATGTTAATTTCAGAAATATGATTAACGCGATAAATCCCCAACATTTCGACAGTAAAGATTTGTTGGTTTATTAGGTCTAAGCACTATCTTGATAAAAATGAATAGAGTCTTAATAAATGAGAGGGTAACTGTCTATCTAGTATCTACTTGAGTAGTGATAACCTGACAGACCACAACCAAATAGGGGGGCAATGCAGCTTATTATGTGACTATCTAGCCTTATTTTAGAGCAATCGTGTAAATTCTTTGAATAACTACTATAGCGACAAACGATATTCAAAGGATATGTTTTGAAGGCTAAACTGTAAAAGCTTATGGCTACAGAACATTAAAGCTAATTTAGATTATCTACCCTAAGATTTTCACTTGTTAAAGCACGACATCTATATCTATATACTAAGACTGACACTTTTTTGTTGTAGACCTCATAGATTTTTAGTGATGAAACAGGACTAGTACAGCAACAAGCGATAATTAAAGAGCGGATTATCTTTTGCAAAACTGTAAAAGCTTACGAGTACAGAACTTTTGGACTAAGTAAAAACATCAGGTCTTACATTTTATTACGAATATTTTCCGACTCGCTATAACAGGGCATTTGGAGAAATAACGTTGGCAGTAGTATCAGATGTCGTAGACTCATGGTGAAGTTTCTACACCTTCAAGATTGAAGGTATAACGTTGCTAGTTGTCAAAATCTTTTTTGCAGTTGCTACTGCTGACAGACAATCCATAGTGAGTCTCAATTAGACGTATAGGGAAAGCGTATTGACAGTCAGTATTGATAGCTAATCCATAGGCTATGGAAGTGTTGATTAGGCAAAAGGGAACCCCGTGTGGGGGGCACGGGGTTTTTAGGGAGGAGATGGTAGAAGGTTTCTTCTACCCCGTTTAGCGTCTACAGCTAAACTGAAGTAATGTTATCTAGTAAACCATCACAGAATGCTTACTTTCTCATGTAAGATTCTTCTCTTCTTTCATCAATACTCACAATCATAAGATATTTCTTAAGTAAAACTATGGTTTTTCTATAATTCTGTGGAAATTGTCACACCGTCTTGGCTACTCCATTCACTCCAACTACCTACATATAAACGAACATTTTCAGTTACGCCTAATTCTGCTAAAGCAATAATATTGTGATTTGCGCTTACGCCAGAGCCACAATACATAATAACTTCATCTTTTCCATCTATCAGTGGTTTATAGGCTGCTTCAAGTTCTGTAAGAGGTTTATATTTACCATCTTCGAGGTTATTAAGAAAGCACATGTTTTTAGCACCTGGAATGTGTCCAGCTTTAGCATCAATAGGTTCTGCTGCACCGCTATAGCGTTCTACGGAGCGTGCATCAATCAATACTGTATTATCATTTTGATAGCTTTCTTTTAATTCATTTATATCAATAATCATATGTGGTCGCAGCGAAGCCGTAAAATCACCTAAGCTTGTTTGTGGTATCTGGGTACTTAAGCTATAACCAGCCTTTTGCCAAGCAGCTAAACCACCATCTAAGACACGAACGTTGTCATGGCCCATGTACTTCAGCATCCACCAGAGACGTCCTGCAAAGACAGCATTAGATTGGTCGTAAACTATCACCTCATGAGAGGTGTTGAGGCCTAACTGACGTAATTTAGCTTCAAAGCGTTCAAAATCTGGTAGCGGATGACGACCACCTTGTCCATTGGCATTTGGTTTAGAAGAAAGGTCCTTATCTAAATCTAAAAAATGTGCACCTGATATGTGACCTTCTAAATAGTCTGCATAGCCTTTTTGTACTTCTTGCAAAGAAAAACGCGTGTCGAAAATAGTTAGTTTTTCTGATAATTGTTCACTAGACAGTTTTTGTTGAAGCTCACTTACAGATATTAAGTTTGATGTCATGCCTTAGATTATCATGTTTAAGAGCAATCAATTCAATTCTTGAAACAGCATAAAAATGGATAGCTACAGTAACTATAGCTATCCATGGGAAAACAGTTTATTAATGAACAGGGATGAGGAATACCCTGAGGCTTGCCTCGAAAATAAAATATTCGATGTATGGCTTGCCAGACAAGAATTCCTTGTTGATACCCCGTCGGCTTGCCGCGGGGTCCGTTCATTTTAAAAGATTGTTTTAGCCTTTAACACCGCCAGCAGTTAACCCACCTACAAGATACTTCTCAAAGAAAAAGAAGATTGCCATAACTGGCACGGTAACAATAACTGCGCCAGCCATCAGAAATTGACGAGGTACTTCTTGCGAATCGAGCGTGACCATACCTCGTGAGAGTGTGAAAATTTCTGGAGTATCTAGGAACATAAATGCAAAGAGGAATTCATTCCACGCAATCATGAATACATACAGACCGACTGAAGCTAGCGCAGGGAGACTGAGGGGAAGTGTGATGCGCCAGATAACACCAAAGCGGCTCGATCCGTCAATCATGCCTGCTTCTTCCAAATCTTTGGGCAGCGTCTGAAAATAACTGCGTAACATGTACAGCGCAACAGGAATCGTAGTTGCAGGATAAACTACTAGCAATCCTGGTAACGTGTCTCGCAAACCCAGTTGGTTAAACACAACATAAAGCGGAATGACTAACACAATTGCAGGAAACATATAAATAAGCAAAATCGAGCGAGATAAAAACTTTTGCCCAGGAAACCTTAACCGTGTTACAGCGTAAGCACCAAGTACAGCTAATACTAGTGTAATCACTACAGTAGCTAGTGCAACCATCGTACTATTTTGAATATAACGTAAAAAATCGAAGGTGAACAATACTTCTCTATAGCCAATAAATTGTTCTGCAAATGACTTGGTGAAATTAAGACTTAGGTCTGTAGGGTTTTTAAGAATTTCTGCTCTACTTTTGAAACTAGAAATAAGCATGAAGTAAAATGGGAAAATAACTATAGATAAAAAGAAAGTAAAGCCAAAAGCTCTGATAACACGCATGAGCAATGTTTCAAAAACATCTCGTCTAAGCTCACTTAATCTAATATTTCGCAAACTGTAGCGTGTTAAATAACTTGAAATTATCAAGGTAATTAAAGACATAGCAGTACCCCAGAAAAGGCGCTGTTCACCAAGTCCGATTGGTTGCATTGCAGTCATTGCCAAATAAACAACGCCACTAATAAAACCAATGACAAGACTTAACATTAATGGAGATGTCTTACCTTGACGGAAAATACCATGCAGAAGTCCAATAACAGCACCCATAGCGAGAGACGGGAGTACAGGTACGGCAGTATCCAATCCTGCCATGACAGTTGCAAGTACTGCCCAAGTTGTCATAAGTAAAAAGGTTGAAAGCGCACCCATAATGACAGCAAGGAAAATGCCTAAAGGGGAAGTATCTTTTCTAGCTGGTGTAGTAGTTTGTTGATTGGATGTATTCATTGTCATAATTACTCTCCCTCTGGTGCATATTTAAAATAGATAACCATAAAAATTGCCAATACTAAAAAGAGGACAACAGCAACTGCTGCACCTGCACCAAGGTCAGCTCGAGCAAAGGCCTGATCATAAACTTCAACTGTAAGTGTTTTAGTTCCTGCTGCACCACCTGTGAGCAAGAAAATATCGTCAAACTTATTAAAGGTCCAAATAAAGCGTAGTAGGAAAAGTGTTGATAAAATACCAACAAGTTGTGGCAAAGTTATAAACCAAAACTTTTGCAATGGACTCGCACCATCAACATCTGCTGCTTCATACATCTCGCTAGGAATTGCCTGAAAACGTGCCAATATAAATAGAAAAGCGAATGGAAAATAACGCCATGCTTCAAAGAGGATAACCATAGCAAGTGCCAATGGAAATCTAAAATCCATACCCAGAAGTTCGAAATCTACATGTTTTTGGCTCAAAAAGTTTATAGGTTCAGCATACCAATTATAGTTCATCGCTAAGCCGTTGACCACACCACTCAGTGGGTCAAGCATAAATGACCAAGTAAATGCTGCTGCTATCACAGGAGCAACATAAGGGAACAAAAATAGTCCTCTTAAAAGCCCTTTACCAGGGAAGTTCTCATTCAGCAATTGTGCTGCGAAAAGCCCCAAGATGATTGAGCCAAGTGTGCCAAAAATTGTGTACCAAAGCGAAGTGCGTAGTACTGACCAGAAATCTGATGTACTAAAAATACGACGGAAGTTCTCAAGTGAGAAATTAAAGTTTGTAAGTATATTGGGTGCTTTACCTGCAACGCTAACATCAGAAGCAAGTGGGTCAGCGGCTGAGTCAAAGAAAGCTTGTGTTGCAATAAAGTCAAGCTCTAAGTTTTCTCGGTAGCCACCTTCCCAACTGCCAAAATTACAATTGAGTGTTGAACCCACCAAGCTACAGCGTTCATCTTGCGTTTGAAGTTCTAAACCTTGAGGAATTATATCGCTCATTGTAATTGAGGTAACGGTTACCTCAGGAGAGCTGTTTCGCATTTGGTAGCGAATACGCATGGTATCGCCAGCAGCTTCTGCTGTTTGGCGAACACGCTCCCGAACAACAGGCTGAGGCGCACGTAAGTCAGATAATTCTATGGATTTAAAACTAATCCAAAAATTAGCAAATACTGGGAATAATACAACAGCAAAGACGATAAGGAAAGTTGGCGCTAACATCCAAAATGCTAAACGTGCTTCTTGTTGAGCTAAGCTTCCTCCACCGAAATTAAAGATGTTATTTTTGAGCATACTCTCTAGCCTCTTCAATCACAATCATTCTAATCCTCTGCGCAGTTAAACGTTAAATTGTTTAACCAATATGGAATATCGTAGGGTGCGTTCTATACACCGTTTTTTACCTAATACTATTTTAAACGATATATTGATAAATTAAAACTTTATCTGTTCTAACCTTAGGGTTGTTTTAACTATATTTATTCATGGTGGGCATAGCCCAGCCTACAGAATAGTAGGTTATATAGGGTTTCTTTAAGATAGTAGGTTACTAGATTTCGCGTTGAATATTATA
>CALHRJ010000335.1 GCA_938038395.1 uncultured Deinococcales bacterium
GAGCGTATACGAAGCGAAGTATCTCGGGTTGGTAAGTTGCTTTCTAAAAACTATAATTTCGAATATCCGCAGGAGCTTGAAGATGTAGTTTTAAAAACTTGGGCTGACAATAAAGAAGTCTTAGTAAAACGATAAGGATGATGTTACTTCTTTAACTTACCAAGCGTAAGCTTCTGGTGCAGGCTTGTGCCTTAAGGGTCTCCCCTTGTTGATATCGAAAATCTCATCCAGTTTGTTTAAGACTGTTGGCTCGAGCCTCAGTCCAACCGCCCGCTCAATATTCTCCAAATGTTTTAGCGTACGGATACCAACAATTGCCGAACTAACTGCTGGATTATTTAGCACCCAAGCAATCGACACAATGTGTTCTTTCTCGCCCATCTCTGCACAAAGCTTTGAGAAGTCCTCAAACATGATGTTTTGTGCCAAATTAAAGCCATATTCGTTTTCTACTTGCGCTGTTCTGGAACCCTCTTGAGACTTGCGCTTACCTGCTAGCAAACCACCAGCTAGCGGCATGTAAGGAATTACGCCGATGCCCATATCTTGAGCAGCGGGCAGGAGCTCGAGCTCAGGGTAACGGCACAAAAGATTGTACATCGTTTGCTCTGAAATCAGTCCAACATTCCCACGCTCGAGCCCAGCCATTTGAAACTTAGCTAAGCCCCAACCAGAGAAATTACTGCTACCTATATAAAGTGCCTGATCATTGGCAATAATTCGTTCAAAAGTGCCCCAAAACTCTTCTAAGCTAATGGTCTTATCAATATGATGAACTTGATATAGATCAAGATGGTCCGTTTGTAAGCGTCTTAAGGAATCAGCTAAATCTTTACGAATTTTATAACTCGAAAGACCATCTTCTTCATTTACAGATGGATTAGGCGTCATATTTCCGTAGACTTTACTTCCTAAAACAACTGCTTCACGCCGACCTTCGCCTAAGGCAAACCACTCACCCATAATCTCTTCAGTACGTCCACGGGTATCTCCACCATAAACGTTGGCAGTGTCAAAAAAGTTAATGCCTAATTCCAAACACTTATCCATAATGGCAAAGGAATCTTCCTTTGAAGTATAAACACCAAAGTGCATCGTACCTAAACAAATCTGACTTACTTTCAGGTTTGAGCGTCCTAAATTTTTGTATTTCATAATTTACTCCTCTAGCATCTAGTTTCCAAATTTTTAAGATTTAACTTTAGAATCTTTCTCCATATTTCGGTAGGTTGTCACTTTATGATCTAAAAGACTAAGTGTCTCCTCAATATCTACAAGTTTTTGCTGCAACTCTATTTGGTGCTTCTCCAATAATTTACGTCGTTCACTAATCGTTGCATCCCCTTGTCGCACAAGCTCTGCAAAGTGCTGCATTTCTTTGATTGACATATCTGTAGAACGTAAACGCTTTATCAAGGTAATCCAGCCTAAATCATCCTTGTCATAACGCCTGTGTCCACGTAATCCTTTAGTGATGGGTGCCATGAGGCCTATACGCTCGTAATACCGTAATGTATGAGCGCTTAAGCCTGTTTGTTCTTCAACTTCGCTGATGGTAAGGTGTTGCTTAGTTTCTGCCACAGTTAGAGTGTACAAGTTAGAGCGTACTCTAAGTCAAATTTAGTTAGTTTAGCAGGGGTAAAGAAGGTACCATGAACAGCAAAATCATTTTAATAAATGGCACCTCCAGCTCTGGAAAATCTACCTTATGCAAGGCTTTAAAAGCAGAGTTAAATGAGCCTTTTTGGTACATAGCTTCTGATCAATTTATTGATATTGGCATGTCACCTTCTCGCAAAGATAAAGGCGGTAAGTTTGATTGGAATGACTTACGCCCTAAGTTTTTTGATGGTTTCCATAGAGTTCTACCCTCTTTTGCTAGTGCTGGAAATAATCTGATTGTCGAGCATATTATTGAGTTTCCACATTGGATGGATGATTTGGTAGTATTGCTTAAGGATTTTGATGTTTTCTTTGTTGGACTTCATTGCCCTCTTGAAGTTCTTGAAAAGCATGAACGTAAAAGAGGTGACAGGCAAATAGGTGAAGCAAGTTATCATATGAAAACACATGACTACTGTACCTACGATCTTGAAATAGATTGCCAAAGCAGTATTGAAGACAATATTCAAACCATTATCACCGCATGGCAGCAACGTAAATCTCCTAGTGCTTTCGAAAAAATACATCAAGAAAGCAACTCTAAAGAAATTTAACCCGTATTGATAAGGAACCTCATGGCACAATCCCCACTTAAAATCTTCGAACTCAACCATGTCACACTCTATCCTCGCGATATTAATAAGTCTATTGAATTCTACGGAACCATATTGGAGTTAAAAAGACTAGAAGCTCCTAGTGTAAGTTATCCACTTGCTTGGTTTGCACTTGGAAAGCAAGAACTTCATTTGGCAGAAGACACAATGAATCGTGACAAAGAACGCCATTCTCACCATTTTGCTTTAGAAGTTGATGATGTCGTTGAAGTAAAAGCTTATCTAGAAACTAAAGGTGTGACTATCAACAGAGGTCCAACTGAACGTAGTGATGGCGCACTACAAATCATGCTTAGCGATCCAGATGGTTACAGTATAGAAATGATATCATTTCCAAAAGCCCCA
>CALHRJ010000336.1 GCA_938038395.1 uncultured Deinococcales bacterium
CTATGCAAGAACTCGAAAGTATGGGCACAGCCCAAAACGTCAAAATCTATACCAAACACGGTGTAGATACAGCTCTATTTGGTGTGAGTTTTGGTAACTTAGGCAAACTCAAAAAGAAAATTAAGACAGATACAGCGTTAGCCAAAGAACTTTGGAAAAGCAAAAATCATGACGCACGTATCCTAGCAACCATGATTGCCGACCCAACAGAGCTAGACGAAAAGCTGATTGATCGTTGGGCAAAAGACTTAAGCAATTACGTTATTACAGATGCCTTTAACAAGATGGTTTCTAAGACGCCTTTTGCCATGGACAAAATCGAAACGTGGATAGCTAGCGATGAAGAATTTGTAGGTCAAGCAGGTTGGGGCTTACTCTCGCACATTGCCATGACCGATGATGCTTTAGCAGATAAATTCTTTGACCCACATCTCAAAATGGTTGAGAAGAACATCCATAACAGTAAAAACCGTGTACGCCACAGCATGAATGGTGCACTGATTAGCATCGCTCTACGTAATGAAAAGCTTGAAGCCAAGGCTAGTAAAGTCGCAGAAAAAATCGGTAAGGTTGAAGTGGACCACGGTGAGACTAGCTGTACTACCCCAGATGCGCTTAAGTACATTGAAAAAACTAAGAAGCATCATGCTAAAAAAGCAGCAGCAAAAGCTGCAAAGGCTAAAGCTGCATAAAGCACAATAAACATAAATAAACTATGGTGTATGGCAAGGCTTTGCTATACACTATTTTTATGCTCGCAAACCTACCAAAGCAGTGCCCCCAATGAACCGTAAATATGTTATTTTCATAAGCTTTTTTCTTGCTTATTTTCTTTCCTATTTTTTCCGAGTCGCCAATGGTATTATTGCTGGAGATTTAACAACTGAATTTACTTTAGATGCTGCCCAACTAGGGCTTATGACCAGCATATTTTTCATATGTTTTGCTGCTGCGCAACTTCCTTTTGGCGCTGCACTAGACCGTTTTGGTGCACGGCGTTCTACACCTTTATTGATGCTATCAGCAGCACTAGGGTGTGTCATTTTTGCAACTGCACAATCCTATTTAAGTCTCAACATTGGTCGTGGCTTAATTGGCCTAGGTATGGCTGGAATATTAATGGGTGCTTACAATGCCTTTGAAGGTTGGTTTGAAGATGGGAACTTTGCAACCGTTATTGGTTTGATGGTTGGCCTTGGTGCCTTAGGCGGGGTTGTTGCTGGACAGCCTCTACAAGCCTTTAGCAATGCCTTTGGCTGGCGAGCTGTTTTCATACTTGGCGCAGTTGCACTTTGTTTAATTGCTTTACTGATTTCAATCGTGGCAAAGCCAAAAGTTCAAAAGCTCAAATCACATTCAGGGAAGCTTGAAGGTACTTTTGCAGATATTTTTAGTTCGCCATCCTTTTGGCGTCTTGGTTTACTAAACTTTGCACTGAGTGGCATTTCCTTAGCCTTTCATAGTTTATGGCTTGCACCTTATTTACGAATCAACATGAGTTTAGCAGAGCAAAATGTTGGTCAGCTTATTTCGCTTTTTGGCATTGGTTCCGTTGCTGGCTTTTTTCTTTGTGGTTGGTTTGCAGACAAGTTTGGTCTTGCAAGAGTACCTTTTGTAGCTGGCATTGTATTTATGCTGTTGCAAGTAATCTTCGTCATTTTACCAAGTGGAAGCAACACGCTTTTACTTACAGCACTTGTTTTCTTGTTAGGGTTTAGTGGTGTGTTTGTATTGCAAGTGCTCAGCCTTATCCGCATTCGCTTTCCGTTACATCTGCGTGGTCGCGCTGTAACTGCTGTTAATCTCTTTGGCTTTTTGGGTGCATTTACTTGGCAATGGCTTTTGGGTTTGGTTGTAAAAGCTTACCCTTTAGTAGCTGGAGATTATAGTCCACTAGCCTTACGTAGTTGCTTCATCATTACAAGCTGTTTTACCTTAGCAATACTTCTTTTCTTTATACCTGAAATTCGTAAAAAGCACTCTTAAAACAACTGTCTGTTTGCAGGCTTAGTCTTAGATCAAACGACAGCATTATTATTACATCAAATATTAGTTAGGGTTTTAGACAAATCCATTAAGCTTTAAACCAAATTCATTACGATAATCCCATCTCAATTAACGCAATAGTTTGTTTCTTCCTACTCAAAAATTGAAAAGAAAATAGTACCCTATATACTATGAAAAAGGATTGTTTTCTCCTACACCTCATTTTCTGAAAACAGCTGTTATGTTATCATAAGCTTCAGACACAAACGCTATTGAAAATATGATTGTGAGTATATTTTCTAAAAATGTCAAAAAAGCTATAGTAAATATTAGGGATTCGTAAGAACTTTGTGATGTATTTTCTGTATTCTTATGTATTAAATGTGATTTTTTCGACAATTCATTATATATGTGCCATAAGACTTTAATAAATAAATATAATCTTTACATTGTGTAATTTTCGACTTGTTTTATAACAAACAACAGCCTAAACTTCGTGTTCTGTTATGAAAGGTAATAAATCGTGACCCCTGCGCGTGTTTTAGAAGCTAAAAAAGCTTCTAGCGAAACAATTGCTGGTTCTAAACAACACCTTATAGGCGACAACGGTGAAACACTACTATGTAAAGTTCTTATCGTAGCTGATGATAGAAGAATCTCAGATATTTTAGAGGCTAGTTCACAGCTCGAGCTCACCCACAGCTCCCCAACAGATTTCCAACAACACAGCGCTCCAGACCATCAGGATGCGTTTATTCAGGATGCGTTCATTATAGACACTAGTCTACTAGAACAACTTAACGACATTAATTTCAGTACCTTCAGTCAGCCAATCATTTTTGTACAAACAGAAGCTAAAGAAAATCACGAGTTTAACTTCGATGCATATACTCATCTGACACTCTCAGAATTAACGGTGAACAAAATCCTTCGTTATATTTCTCAAAACTTAGAACAAGCGTCAACACAAGCAAATGACCATTCACCACATCAGCAAACTATCGAAGCTAACCAACTGAAGCTCACAACCTTAATTCAGGATCTACAAGAAAACCAAAGTTTTTTAACAGAAGTCTTGGATCAGATTCCAAGTCCAGTTTTCGTTAAAGATGACCAACTTCGCTTCTTGGCCTATAATAAAGCTTTTGCAGATGCCTACTTAAAAGAAGCTAGTTGGATAGGGAAAACTTTATTAGACGTTGAACAAAGCGTATATAAAAATCCAAAAGCTGTACACGAAGGTCAATTTAAACTGCTAGCGGAAAACTCCAGCTATAGTCAGGAATATCATGTAACAACCAACAATGAGGATGAACTTGACGTTTTAGGTACTGTAACAGCCTTTACTTTTAGTAAGGGTCAAAAACAAGGACTCATTGGCATTGTTCAAGATATAACTCACCTAAAAGCTACTGAACGAAAACTTGCTGAGTCCTTAGAATACACAGAGGATATCAATTCGAAGCTCGAGCGCCTAAATCAGCTTTCTTTGGATTTAGTAAACTTAAAAAGTCTAGATGACATCTTAGATATTGTCTGCAAACAAACTAAAATACTCCTTGAATCTGATCGTACTTCTGTCATATTAATCTCAGACGCAAGTATTCCGACCCAAGTATATATACACGACCAAAACAATACAGGTTATAAAGCCTTTAATGTAGCTACTATGGATAAGGCACTGGCTATCATGAATCAAGTCATTACCTCCAAGCAATGCGTTAGCTTTTCAAAAGATAAAATAAATAAAGACTCAAGGCTTGGTCAAAAAGGCTATAGCTCCTTTATAGCTTCTCCTATTATTGTTGATGGTAAAGTCATTGCCACATTAAACGCTGCTTCACTTTCTAGCGAGGCTTATAGTACAAACGCCGAACGCTGGCTACAGCAAATCACCTCACTGGTATCAATTGCATTACAGAAACAAGCGCTGCTCGAGCAAACACAAGCTGCCTTAAATTCAACAGAGATTCAAGCTCAGCGTTTATCTGGTCTCAGTAGCCTTAGCGAAAAGCTGATGATTGCGCCAGATCACGAAACAATTGGCAAGATTGTCCTAAATGAATTACCACAGCTCATTAATGCCTATGCTGCATACTTAGGGTTATTAACTCAAAACAATGACCATGTAAAGACATTTCAAATTAACGAAGATGGAAGTCAGTTTCAAGAAACAGGTCGTATTTGGCCTATTAAAGATGTAATCCTTGGTCAAGCAATTTCTCAGCGAAAAATTATCCGCTTAAATTTTGAAGATAGTACTTTTCCAGATAGCATTTTCATATTCAAAGAGGGTTTTCGTTCAGGTATGGTTGCCCCACTCATGGTGGAAGGCAAAGTATTAGGTGCAT
Organism: uncultured Deinococcales bacterium; assembly: GCA_938038395.1. Taxonomy (GTDB): domain Bacteria; phylum Deinococcota; class Deinococci; order Deinococcales; family Trueperaceae; genus CALGZD01. The sequence goes on from CALHRJ010000336.1 coordinate 4,338, forward strand.
TAAGTGTTGTAAGTGAACAAGCTGATGCATTTACAGTACAAGATGAAGCTTTTATGTTGCAGGTTGCTTCGCTTACGGCAGCAACCCTAGAAAACAAACGACTTTTTGAAGAAAAACATATTGCTTTAAATGCTACAGAACTGCAGGCTAAACGTTTAGTCGGTCTGAACAAACTTACGAAAGAGCTTATGATTGCACCAAATCACGAAACAATTTGCAACATTGTTCTAAATGAACTGCCAAATCTTATTAGCTCTCATAAGATATCTTTCGCTTTTCCTAGCGCAAATGCTACCTTTATAGAAACTTATGTAAATAGTGAAGATGGAAAGCATTTGCAATACACGGGTAATGACTGGTCTATAGAGAATTCGGTTTTAGCAAAAGTACTAGCACAGAGAAAAATTGTTCGAATGAACTTCGAAGGTAGTAATGACGCCAACATCCTAAGGCATTTTAAAACAGGCTTACGTTCAGGTATGAGTGCACCACTAATTATTGAAAATAAAGTTTTAGGTGCCATTAATCTTGCAAGTGCTGATTTAAATGCATACACAGAACAAGATGAAGGCTTTATGTTGCAAGTTGCCTCGCTAACAGCGGCAACTCTAGAAAATAAACGACTCTTTGAGGAAAACCATAACGCCTTAAATGCATCAGAGATACAAGCAAAACGGTTAACAGGTTTAAATAAACTTACCAAAGAACTAATGGTTGCCCCAAGTCATGAAATTATTTGTAATATGGTTTTAAAGGAACTTCCAAAGCTAATAAAATCAGACTTTACAACCTTCTCTTTTTTCAGTGAAGACAATACTTCTCTTAAGACCTACGAAAATAGTGCTGATGGTAAGTATTTCCAAGCAACAGGTCGAGTATGGCAAATTGAAAATGTCTCATTGGGTGAAGCTATTTCTCAACGGAGAATCATTCAAACAGATTTTGAAACAAGCAACTATCTTGATGCAGCTTTAGCTTTCGGGTACGGAATGCGTTCTGGTATGGTCGCACCACTTATCTTAGAAGATAAAATATTAGGTACAATCAATGTTGCTAGTAAAGATGCACAAGCATTTACTGAACAAGATGAAGCCTTTATGCTTCAAGTTGCCTCACTAGCTGCAGCTACTATTGAAAATAAAAAATTGTTTGAGGAAAGCCAGCAATCACTTCAAAAACTCACTGTGAGTGAGGAAAATTTCCGAACACTCTATGATGTTGAAGAACGCAAGACAAACGAACTAAAACTCATTGACCGTGTTCAAAAAGCTATTGCGACTAAACAAACACTTGAAAAAATATTTGATACAGTTATAGCCACACTAAGGGAATTGATAGCCTATAGATCTTTTGCATTTAGCAGAATTCGTGATGGGCGCACCTATCACAAAAAATCTCAAGCCTGCTGTTATCCAAGTAAATATGACGACTATTCTACGCCAATAAATAGAGGCATCCTTGGTCGTGCTGTGCGAACTGGTGAGGCAATTCTTGTAAAAGATGTTCGGCAAGACCATGACTATATTGCTTTATTTGACGATGTTGTTTCAAATATTGCTGTACCTGTATATGATGACACTATAATCATCGGTGTCCTTATGGTGGAGCACACACGTCCTCTTGATGAATCTGACTTAAGCCTCATGGTGAAGATTTCTGAGCAACTTTCTATAGCGATAGAAAATGCTAATTTACACCAACAAACTCAAACTGCTTTGACCGCAACAGAAGTACAAGCAAAACGTCTCTTAGGTCTAAACAAACTTACTAAAGAACTAATGAATGCGCCTAGTCATGAAGTTGTTTGCAATATGGTTTTAACTGAATTACCAAAGCTTATCGCATCCAAAACTATATCGTTCTCTTTTCTTAGTGCAGATGAGACTTTTATAGAGTCTTATATCAAGAGCAAAGATGGATTACACTTACGATCTACAGGTTATAAATGGCCCATAAATAATTCGGCGCTTGGTAAAGTAGTAACAGGAAGAAAAATCATTCGAGAGAACTTCGAAGATAGTCATGATCCTAGGATACTAGAAGGTTTAAAACGTGGGTTACGTTCAGGCATGAGTGCACCCTTAATTGTGGAAGATAGAGTTCTAGGTACCATCAATCTTACAAGTACTGACTTAAATGCATATACAGAACAAGATGAAGGCTTTCTGTTGCAAGTTGCTTCACTAGCTGCAGTGGCTATAGAGAATAAAAGATTATTTGAAGAAAGCCAGCAAAATTTAGTTAAACTAAGAACGAGTGAGCAAGAGCTGCGTAGTTTATACTTCGCTGAACAACAAAGAGCAAATGAGTTAATGGCTTTCGGACGTGTTCAGAGAACAATTGCAGATAAATTAGGATTAGATCAAATATTTGAAACTGCTGTTAAGGCAATAGCTGAAAGTCTAGACTATAAAGCAGTTGAGTTTAGGGAAATTGTAGGAGATAAGTTTGACTACAATCCACACTGGTCCTACGGATATCCGAATATATCGGAAAGAACGCAACTGACTATTGATCAAGGAATTATGGGTCTAGCTGCGACATCCAAGAAGGCAATCCTTGTAGAAGATGTTTCTACAAATCCTGCTTATGTAATGGCTTTTGATGGTGTTATATCTAATATCTCTATACCTGTGTTTAGAAATTCAAAACTGTTCGGCATTCTTGTCATAGAAGATATTCGCCGATTAAGCAAGTCTGACCTGAATATACTTGAACAAATCGGTGAGCAGCTCTCAATTGCATTAGAAAATGTAACGTTGCATGCACAGGTTCTTACTGACCTTAAACAAAAAGAAGCACTCTTTAACATCAGTCAACTCTTAAGGTCTACTAAAAGTGTTCTAGCTTCTACCGAAGATGTTATGGAAATTTTAGCAAAAGCATTGGATGCACGCTGGCTTTTCCGTCATAGTACTGCTAGCGTAAAAGACGCATCAAAGCCAATGCCATTTATAGCCGACTATGCCAACAACCTTGCAATTAAAAACGCTCTACTTACTGATTATTTACCAACTTACACAAAAAGAGAAGGCACACTGGCTTACAAATGTATTTCAACTCAAATGCCTATATTGTTAACTAAAGACAATCTTAAATCAGAATCTAAAACAGTAAAAGATGCCTTAGAATCCAAAGGTGCAGCTTCAACAATGATTGTGCCTATATATGACAATGTCAACAAAGATACCATCATAGGTACTCTAGGCGTTACCCGTGAAGAACATAAAAATGACTTTAGCCAATCTGACCTTAATTTTCTTGTATCTGTAAGTCATCAGATTTCAATGGCACAATCACAAAATGAACTAAGTAAACAAGTTGAGTTTCAAGCCTTTCACGATCGACTTACAGGTCTACCGAACAGGAATCTTTTTGAGCAACGTCTAAATCAAGAAATGGCATTTGCTAGCGAGCAAAACACCTGTGTTGGACTTTTGTTTTTAGATCTTGATAGCTTCAAATATATCAACGATACTTTTGGTCATGAAATTGGTGACCAACTTCTTAAATTAGTCGGTAAGCGGCTCGGTTCTACAACACGTTACACTGATACCCTTGCACGCATGGGTGGTGACGAATTTTCTATTGTCCTAAGTGACCTAGACTCTCTTGATCAAGGTATCGAGATTGCCACAGACTATCTTCGTGTCTTCGAAAAACCATTTGACCTAGCAGGTAATTCTATAATTATTACAGCGAGTATTGGTTTAAGTATTTTCCCAGAAGATGGTCAAAGCGTTTTGGCTTTGCTTAAACATGCTGACATTGCTATGTATCTGGCTAAAGCTCAAGGTAAAAATGGTATTCAGATTTTTTCAGCAGAACTAGCCGATAAGGCAAAAGAGCGTCTTCTACTTGAAAATAATCTGCGCCTTGCTATTGATAACAAGGAATTTATACTACATTATCAACCTCAATATTGTTTAAATACTCGTGAACTTATAGGTACAGAAGCGCTTATTCGCTGGAATCATCCGCAAGATGGCTTGATATCACCTAATCGTTTTATCCCAGTCGCTGAAGAAACCTTACTCATCATTGCAATGGGTCAATGGGCGCTCAATCAAGCTTGTCAACAAACAGCGCTATGGCATAAACAAGGTCAGAAAATTACAGTAGCTGTGAATGTTGCAGCAGCACAGTTCTTACAGCCTAATTTCGTCGAAACGGTTACTAAATCACTCGAAACTAATCAGCTAGGTGCACAGTACCTCGAACTTGAAGTTACCGAGAGCGTCGTCATGGATAATATTGAGTTAGTGGCAAACAAACTTCAAGACCTTCGTGATTTAGGGGTTAGCATTGCACTTGATGATTTTGGTACAGGTTTTTCTTCACTCCAATATCTTCAAAATTTGCCTTTCGACAAACTAAAGATTGACAAATCATTTATTATGAAAATTGGTACAAGTATAAATGATAACCGAGATAAAGTTCTTGTTAAAAACATTATACAACTTGCCACTGGCTTTGAACTTAAAGTAGTTGCTGAAGGCATAGAAACCTTGCAACAAGAAAGCTACCTCAAAGAATTAGGCTGTCAATATGTACAGGGCTTTTATTATGCTAAACCAGTCGTTGCCAGTGAAGTCTTTAAACAAGGTAACCTGAGTAGTGAACTAAATGCTCTTGCTGCACCTTCGGTAGAGGGCATTCCACCAAGTACGAATTAATTAGTAGGCTCATAAAGTTTCTACTTTAGCCTGTGTTCTAGAACCTGTGAAGACATAGCAACATGCACCTTGAGCTAAAATTAACTATCATTAAGACATTGTTACTGCACATGCCATTTATAGACTCTGAATGCCCAGCATCTGACATTTAAGCTATTAGGAAACTATCAGTTTATTTATCTAAGTTTATTCGTATCTTAATGATAAGAACGCTGTGACGAAGCGATGATAATAATGTTAGTTGGCTTTGACACTTTTGTTACTGAATATTGTCTACTAAAAACTTTAAAGATAAGACCTACC
>CALHRJ010000337.1 GCA_938038395.1 uncultured Deinococcales bacterium
ATCAAGTTCAGTGCCTAGTTTCTTTTGTTCGATGAGTGCGTATATGTCATCGATGAGTGCTTGATCAGTTAGAATTGTGTCGACTAAAGTTTGAAATTCTGTTGGGACGATGCCGAGATTGCGCTCGAGCCACCTAACTGCCAAAAGGGGACGCAATACGTAAAAATATTTCTTAACCCGAACTGCTTCACCTTGTAAAAAACTACGATAATTTGACTTTGCCATATTGTAGTAGTGATAAATGCAAGCCTTAGCCGAATAGCCAGTTTTAGTAAGGTCACGCATGTCTTGGGCAGTTGCATAGTCTTCTCTATAAATGATTGGTGAGCCAAGCCACTCCAAAAGGGGAGGGTTAGATTTATAAAAGAGCTTAAGTGCTTTTCTTAAGTCCCAACCACTAACATCAAGAATATCATTGATGGGTTTTTCAATTACGTCACGTTTGTTTTCAACATTGACCGATAAGTACCAGTCTGGTTCATTCGCATAGATAAAGCGGACATCATAATCACTATCTTCAGAAGGAAAGCCCCAAGCACGACTCCCTGACTCGCAAGCATATAGAATTCGAACATTCTTCTCTATCTCGATATTTTTAAGTGTAGTGAGTATTTCGCTATGGATATCCATAATTCAAAACTAAGTTACTCAGATATTAATTGAGAGCCAGTTTGATGAATAGTCGTTAAAAAAGCGCTGTGCTTATCTATCAACACAGCGCTTTGAAATAGCCATGGCTTTTCTTAAGGATGTAACCCTACAAATCCTAAGCCTAGTGTCTCATCCCAACCTTTACTGATGTTCAAAGACTGAATGGCGTGACCCGCAGTGCCTTTAACAAGGTTATCAATTGCACTCATTACCACAACCCGACCAGTTTCGTTATCAACAGCAAAACCAATATCACAATAGTTTGTGCCATCAAGAACTTTAGGGTCAGGTACACGATGAATACCCTTTTTAACATTTACTATACGGATAAACGGCTCATCGGCATATTCTTCACGGTAAGCAGCCATAACATCTTTGTCGCTATAACCGTCTGGTAAAAATACATGTGACGTAGCCAAGATGCCTCTAACACGCTCAACAGCGGTTGCTGTTAAGTGAATTGGAAAGTTACCTGGGAGTTCTTGCATTGCCTCAGCAGTGTGTCTGTGACCAGTAGCAGAATAGGTGCGAATAACACCCATGCGCTCAGGATGGTGTCCAGATTCATTGGCACGATTACCTGATGCTGAAGATCCAATTTTTGCCTCAACGATGATATCACCTTTGGCAGGTACAGCATGTTTAAGCAATGGGTACAAACCAAGGATAGTAGCGGTAGCTATACAACCAGCACCGCAGATGTAATTAGCACCTTTAAGTTCTTCACGATGAAGCTCTGGATTACCATAGACAAACTTTTCAAGTAATTCAGGACGTGGGTGTGCTTCTTTGTAATACTGTTCGTAAACCGCAGGATCTTTAATCCTAAAATCAGCCGCTAAATCTATAATGGTTGATGCCATACCAGCAAAACGCTCAAAGCCTTCTGCAGAATGCTTATGTGGCAAGCCAAGAACCATAATGTCAGCTTCTTTTAAATCATTGATTGAGCTGAAGCGCAGTTTACTAGTGCCGCGTAAATTTGGATGGACAATATGCACAGGTTGTTTAGCGTAGCGTTCACTAGTGATTTGCACAACTTCAAGGTTTGGGTGACCTAAGGCGATTCGCAGGAATTCTCCACCTGCATAGCCTGAGGCACCGACAATTGCAACGGTTAATGGTTTGGAAATAGAAGCACTCATAGTGAGGTTATCGTATCGGACTGATTTTGCGGTGCAAAGAGTTAAATGCTGAAGACTTAAAGATTTATGCCTATTAGGGTACGATGAGCTTCAATGTTAGTTGCAATCACAGGTCCAACTGGGGCAGGCAAAACAACTACTGCACAAACTTTAGTAAAAGAGTTTGCTAAAGGTGTTCATATAGATATGGACACGGTCAAACATTTTGTATGTACTGGTTTTAGATACGACGAGACAACTGAAGGTCTCAAACAGTGGACGTTATTGGGTAAGAACATATCGGCATTAACTAGCAATTTTTTGCGGCAGGATTATGTTGTCGTTATTAATGGTTGCGTTCATGAGCTCACATGGAGAGAAATCGAAAAATATAATGTTTTTGACCATAAAGTTCTGCTTTTTCCTGATGAACATACAAATCTAAGCCGTGACTTACAAAGACCAAAAGCTATCGCAATGGGAAGAAGTGCTGTTCTGAGCCATAGAAATTTATTTTTAAACGATGCTTTTTATAGTGATTGGTTAGAGTATGATAGTAGTAGTGATTCTATCGACGAATCTGTACAAGCGTTGTTGAAATTGATTATGCCTCAACTTCTTTAAGAGGACCGTGTACCTTTAAGGAAACTTGTATCTTCATGATATGTGTAAGTTGTGTAAGTTATGGTATTGTTGTATAGTGTTAGCCACAAGTCGAAGAAATGGTTTGATGTAAAACTTTGATATTCGAAAGATGTATAAAGCTAAGTCTACGAAATTAAGAGAAAAAGCTGGTGAATTATATGAATCAAATGATAAAGATTAAGTTAAGGACAGTTGCATTTCAACATCCCTTCACAATTTTAGGTAAGCTATAACTATGCGCGCCGTAGCAGTAATTATATTGTTTTTAGCCGCTGCCTTTGTAGCTCTTTGGCAGCTTGATGTTATTAAGTTTGACGCCAGTAATCGTGGTGCTAATCGTGTATCTACTCGTACGCAAGATTTCTTAGAGGTTCTACAAACAGGAACTTTAGAGCAAGTGCGTGAGAGCCTTGCCAATGATTCAAATATCGCTGTGCAAGACAGAGATGGTAAGACACCACTTATGTACGCAGCAGCAGCAACAAATGACCCAAGAGTTATTTTTGAACTGGTGAATGCGGGTGCAAGTCTGAATGTTCAGTCTGATGATGGCAGAACACCCTTAATGCATGCAGCGCTTGAAAATAATAATCCTGAGATTGTGCTTGCGCTTCTAAACGCTGGTGCAGACCCAACCGTACTAGATGCAGAAGGTCGTTCTGTTTATGACCTTGCTGGTGATAATGGCATTTTAGCTAGGACACGTGTTTATGAGCGTTTGGAAGATTTGACTACAGCTAACTTTGACCCAACCTGGCCTAGTGGTTATATTGTGCCGGTTAATGGTGCAAATTTTAGTTCAAGGATTAACCACTTGCCAAATGCGCCTCGTGCTTATCGTAATGGTGTTCATGAAGGCTATGACTTCTTTAATTATAACGTAGGTGTGGGCATTGACTATGGCACGCCAGTTGTCGCAGTTGCTTCAGGCATTGTGAGGCGTGTCGATCAAGATTATGTTGAAATGAGCCCATTGGAATATGCTGATATCATTAATGAAGCGAGTATTCGTCCAATTACACCACCTGAATCCTTAGATAAATTACGTGGTCGTCAGGTTTGGATAGAACATCCAGGCGGTTATATATCTCGATATGCACACCTCACTGCAGCTGTGGATGATCTTGCAGTTGGTGACGAGGTTTCGCAAGGACAGACGATTGGCTTTATTGGTAATTCTGGTACTGAAGAAGCTGTTAATGGCGTTCAGGATGAGCCTCACTTACACTATGAACTTTGGTTAAATGATGAGCGTAACTTCTTGGGTGAGAATCTACCACCTGAACAAATGTATGAGCTTTTGGCTCTAGTGTATGGTCGTGTTGGTGTTCCTACCACCTTTACCGAATAACTTTACAGAACAAACTGTAGAAGAAGTGTAGTTTCAACTGAAAATCCGACAATTCCAATCAAAGGTGTTGTCGGATTTTTGTTAATATATTTAGTACTCAAATATTGAAGAATACGTTATACCAAAATGAAGCAACAATGTCATAATGTTCCATATATTCATAGGTCAGGAAGTGCTTATCTTTTGGTTCTTTTGACGATGTAGGCAACACTATAATTATGGCTTTTATCTTTCAGGTTAGTATTATTGAGAAATATGATGCTAATGTTTGTTTATGAGTTAGGTGAATTGTGAAGCGTTGGATACTTTTATTTAGAATGCTAATATATAGAATACAAACAGATAGAATGTAAATATAAAGAATATCAAATTTTAAATTAAATGTTAGTGGGTTTGGGTCGTGAGTAATAAAGTAAGTGCACATGCTAGTGTTCGTTTTTTTCATAAAACGCTTGATCCAATTGATGTCACACGTTTATTGAAGTTGCCGCCTGACAGCATGTATCGGGCTGGTGAGCCAAAATTGATACGAACTACAAAAGGTAAAATCATCGAAGGTCCTGATTGGACTAGTGGGTTCTGGACGATATCTTCAAAGCTATGGGTAGATTCTCCTAAATTGAAAGTACACATCGAATGGCTTCTTAACGAACTTGAACCTAAAGCTGAGGGAATTGCTCAGTTGTTAGAACAAGGTATCAATGCAGACTTTTTTTGTTATTCAATTGGGCCAAATATTGATCCGCCAGATATTCCAAAGATGCTACATCAACGGGCTGATAAGTTAGGTTTGAGAATTGATATAGACCATTATAGATTTGACGAAACATCTGCCAGTGAATAGATAGTTACATGGTACGTAGATAATATAGTATTTATACCATGGAGTTAGGGTTTCGATTTGCTTATTATTAGGTGCTGAAGTCTTTAAATGAAGTTGCCTCTTGTAATTATATTATCGATATATTTCCGATATATTATTGTGGCAGTTTCTTGTATTATAGTGTCGATACTAGTTGTTGAAAGAGGGCTACTAATGAGTTTTGCAATGAATCGTTTAGGGAATGTGCAATCATCTGCGTCGGCAGGAATTAGTTTAAAAGCAAAAGCAATGCGCGTGGAAGGTAAATCAGTTATTGATCTTGGTCTTGGTGAGCCAGACTTTGATACACCAGTTCACGTTATTGAAGCTGCCTATGAAGCAGCAAAAGCTGGGCAAACACGGTATCCGCCAACAAGTGGAACTGTAGCACTGAAAAAAGCAATCATAGAGAAGTTTAAACGAGAAAATGCTTTAGACTTTAAAGCAGATGAAATTATTGTTTCTAATGGTGCCAAACAAGTTCTATTTACAGCAATGATGGCAACATTGGAAAGCCATCATGAGGTTTTAGCCTGTGCACCAAACTTTGATAGTTATAGAAATATAGTTTCTGTAATTGGTGGGCAGTTTAAGACGATTCAATGTAGTGCAGAATATGGGTTTTGTTTACAACCAGAAGATTTAGAAGCCGCGATTACTGAAAATACGCGTTGGCTCATGTTGAATTCCCCATCTAATCCTGCTGGTGCTACTTATGATGTTGCAGGGTTAAAGGCGCTTGCTGCTGTTTTGCAAAAACATCCACAGGTGCTTATTTTATCTGATGAAATTTACGAACATATTATTTTTGATGGTCTTAGTTATCCATCTTTTGTGGCAGTTTGTCCTGAACTAGCAGATCGTGTTTTGACTGTTAATGGTGTTTCTAAGGCCTACGCTATGACAGGTTGGCGCATTGGCTATGGTGCCGGACCTAAGGAACTGATTAGTGCTATGGTTACAGTGCAATCACAGGTCAGTTCTGGTGCCTGTTCTATTGCTCAAGCTGCTGCAGTTGCTGCCTTGACTGGGCCTCAGGATTGTGTGGCTGACATGCGAGAGGCTTATGAGAGACGCCGCAACTTGGTTGTTGAAGCTATTGCAGCGATAGATGGTTTAGAGCTTTGTACGCCTAAAGGGGCCTTTTATGCTTATATTGATTGCTCTGGGCTTTTTGCTAAGAAAACTGCTGACGGTCAAGAGATTCAGAATGATGTTGACTTTGTGGAATTCATATTGAACGAGGCTGAGGTGGCTGCTGTGCCTGGTCATGCTTACGGTATGCAGGGATATTTTCGGATTTCGACAGCTAGTGCCGATGAGGTGATTGTTGAAGCGATGGAGAGGTTAGCTCGAGCCGTCGCGACACTTTCCTAAACACCCCTAAACTTTCTTATTCAAACGACTGAAAGGAGCTACAAAGGCTATAGAAATCTTTGTAGCTTCTATCTTTAGAGTCGGTTGTTCAATTGCTTTCAGTCACCTAATGGAGCAGGTAAAGCATGTGAGTTACTATGTGGAGGTGGCATATGATCTTGCCCGTAAACCATTGCAAGATAATCAGGCATTTGTTCCACACTTAACGCTCTTGAAAAGAAAAAGCCTTGGGCATAATCACAATTTAGATTTTGTAGTTTTTGAAGTTGTTCAGGTGTTTCAATGCCTTCGGCAATCAGCTTCATATTGAGACTTTTAGCTAGAGCAATAATAGTTTCGATAATTCTTTGATTCTTGATGTCTTCGTCCATACCCATCACGAAAGACTTATCAATTTTTATGTTATTGAGCGGTAGTTTATGTAAGTAACTTAAAGATGAATAGCCAGTTCCAAAATCATCAATACTTACCTTGATTCCTTTTGTTTGTAGTTTTTCTAAAACCTGTATATTTCTTTCTAAATTACTGATTAGCAATCCTTCTGTAATTTCTAGGGTTAAGTAATTTGGATTAAAGCCAACTTCTTGTACAGTCTTAGTAACTTTTTGTGCATAAAAAGGAGTCTCTAAACAGATAGCAGAAATGTTAACACTCAAGTTAGCCTTTTCGTTTAAGATTTTGGATTCCTTCCACGTGTGGAACTGTTTGGCGGCAGTGCGTAACACAAACATATTTAGTTCTTGAATTTGACCTGTTTCCTCAGCAATAGGTATGAATTGCATAGGACTGATTAAACCTTGTTTCGGATGTTGCCAACGAACCAAAGCCTCGAAGCCAGAAATGGTTGTTTTCTGAAGATCTATAATTGGTTGATAACAAACTATAAACTCTTGATTCTCCAAAGCTGTATGAAAATCATTTTCTAATTCAATTTTATTGCTAATCTTTTGTTGAAGTCTACTATCATAGATGGTAAACATATTCTTACCTTTGTCTTTGGATTGATACATGGCAATATCTGCATCGCGCAAGACTTCATCTGCGTTTTTGTACTGCAACTTGTTATAGGAAATGCCAATACTTGTTGACATGTTTAAAACTTTGCCATTGATGCGGATAGGTACTTCGATAGATTCCAAAACTCTTTTCGCAACATTAATTGCATCAGTGCGACTATTAATGTCATTCAATAAGATGACAAATTCATCTCCGCCTAACCTAGCTACAGTATCGCTACTACGTAAACCTTGACCAATTTTTTTGCCAAACTCGATTAAAACTTGATCACCAACAGCGTGACCCATGCTGTCATTAATTACTTTAAATCGGTCTATATCTAGATAAAGCAACGCAAAACGATTGTGTGGGTCTTCTTTGCTTTTTACGATTGCTGAGTTAATTTTCTGCTTTAATAAACTACGATTTGGAAGATGTGTTAGACCATCATGAAGTACAGTATGACTTAATTTCTTTTCGACCCTTGTTCTTTCGGTAAGTTCATTTTGAAATTCTGCAAGGGCTAGTCTTAATTTTTTACGATTGACACTCTCGATTTGAAAAACAATTGTTACCAGCAGTACCAGAATTACAAAAAGTATGATTTGATTACTTGTACTGGCTTGTTCTTGCTGAGGTAATATACCCAGCATTTCAAGGCAGAATAGACCTATACTTCCTAAAATAGTTATGCTGGCATAAATGAGTGTCATCCTTGAACTAAGTAAGAATGATGAAATGATGATACCTAAAATGCAGTAGGCAATGAGCAAATTAGAAACTGTTCCTAGAGAGTAAAGCATTGCCATAGGAATACATATAAAAACTGAAGACAAAATCTTTGCTACTAAGGATGTATGCCCTTGTTTGAGAAGGATACGAAGACCAAATAGAATGATGTAGCCAAAACTAGTCGTGTATATATGATTACCAATGCCGCCCCCAGGTGTTATGAAGACAATTAAAGAGGTTATTGGAACCATAAGTAGCGCAATAATAAGGATAAGCCGTTCAATAACTTGAGCTCTAAGATTTTCTACTGTGTCATTAAAATTTAGCTTTTTAGTTAGTTGTCTGTATATATTTGTAGTAAAATTCTTTGCTCTCAATGCTAATGCTAAAACCATATTTGTATGCGCCCCTTTCACAATTTCGATAATGTTTTGATGAATCAAGTAGATAGTTTATTAGTAAGGTAGTAATTGAGGGATTTTTTGTATTACGAACGATAATTTCAATAACTACAAAGTGTAGGGTTAGTACAGCAATGCTAGTGCTTAATCGTTATATAAATCTTATGGTTTAAATAGATGGCTATTGTATTTAAGAATTCTGTAGCTGAAAGGGGATGGTTTATGAGAAAGTTGTACCGCTGATGCAAGCTATTATCAAAGGTTTATTAGATAAAGCACAAGGACTATAACTGGTATAAGTAGTCTATTTTCCAAGGAGTGTAGTGTTATATAATAAAGTAATATGTTCTAGACAAGGCTTTTAAACTAGATATTTCTAAAACGTTAGACAAAGGTACTGTGTTTTGTTGCTTAATGAAATTCTCAGCGTTAATCTTCAGGCATCGTTAACTCAACGTATCAAAGGAGATTCACAGGGATGTAATGTGATTATTTTTAAGGCTTTGTTGACTATTTTAAGTGTCACTGACTTAATATTGACTTACATTGACGTACTATTGATTTAGATTCTCGTGTTGCGATGGCTCGAGCCAT